>JBJERA010000268.1:0-4602 GCA_051882035.1 Hominimerdicola sp. | reverse complement strand
TATGAAAGTTATTTGGATAACAAGGACAGAGAAAGAAGTCCTGATTATATTACTATTTCTTATGATATATTCAGAAATCGTTTTTGGACTGTTGCCTATGGTACTCAGAATGATGAGATAACTCGCTGTCGTACAACTTTAATGTATAATTGGTGGGATCAATGTGTAAGACGCTGTCCGCAGATAGGAAATGGAAATGGTCATGTATATAATAACTATTTTTCAGGAAATGACGACGGTAACGATAAAAGTACATATCAGATCATTGGAGGAGACGGCTCTAATATTGTTAGCGAGAACTGTCGTTTTCAATCGGTAAAGGGATATGAAATTGCAGCCGGCGGTACCGATCCTTATCGTGACAGTGGTTCATACACTAGTGAAAAAAGCTATTCTACGCCATATCAGCTAACTTTCCAACCTAAAATTACAAGTACATGGTATCCAAATCAGACCAATTACGGTTATTCGTTAATAGATGCATATAATACAAGCGGAACAGATACTAAAAATTTCTGTACAACTTTTGCAGGATGTATGTCTGCTGAAAGCAATTTAAAATTTATTACAGACAGTGATATGTCAAAATATATTACAACAAAATATACAAGTCCATTTCTAAAAAGTATTGCCGTTACAGAACAAAAAGAAGGCTCTGTAATGGATACATCTGTGAATTATATGTTCCAAAATGCAGGAAGCGGTCTTTACATGGAAGTAGAAAGCGGTATTGCAAGCAACGGTACCAATGTACAGCAATGGGGAGCTTACGGTAATGCGTCGCATAACGCATGGAAGCTGATTGATGCAGGCGAAGGTTACTATTATATTTGTTCCTGTGTAGGTGATGGAAAAACGTATTTTCTTGATCTTTGTTATGGAAAGGCTGACAATGGAACAAATATCGGAATTTGGACAAATGATTATTCTGATGCAAGAAAATTCAAGTTTTTAGATAATAAAGATGGAACATATACCATTTTGACAAAATCCTCAAAAGATGCAAGCTGTATCGGAGTTGAAAGCAATTCGCTTGAACATGGTGCAAATATTATTCAATGGGAATGCAACGGAAGTGATTCGCAAAAGTGGAAGCTTGTCGAAATTCCTGTAACGGAAATCAAGAATATAGAGGACTCATCGTTTGAAATAACAATATCTAAATCAAGTTATACTTATACAGGAAATGCAATAAAGCCAAAGGTAGTGGTAAAAAATAGTGATACAGTTTTAACGCTTAATGAAGACTATGCAGTACGCTATGTAAATAACGTAAATGTAGGAACAGCTTCAATTATAATTGCAGGCAAAGGCAATTATACAGGCAGAGTTACCCTAACCTTTGAAATTACAGCAGCTGCAACTGATATTTCTCAATGTACAATAAACATACCTGCATCAAAATATAGTTATACAGGCAGTGCAATAAAACCAAAAGTAACTGTAAAAAATGGGAATGACATTCTGGTGCTTAATACTGACTATGCGGTACGTTATGTAAATAACATAGACATAGGAACAGCTTCAATATTAATTGCAGGCAAAGGCAATTATACAGGCAGAGTTACTAAAACATTTGAAATTATAGGAGCAGCAACCGATATTTCTCAATGTACAATAACCATACCTAAATCAAATTACAGTTATACAGGAAATGCAATAAAGCCAAAGGTAACTGTTAAAAACGGAAATGAAGTGCTTGTTCTTAATACTGACTATGCAGTACGCTATGTAAACAATGTAGACACAGGAACAGCTTCAATAGTAATTGCAGGCAAGGGAATTTATTCGGGAAGAATTACAATAAACTTTTATATAGTATAATGATTTTACGCTTGGCGAAAAATTTTCTCTAAAATCATTAACTGCAATAAAAACAATACTAGGGACTGTTGCAAGTTAACAATAACTTCATAAAATCAAACGGGCGGTCAAAGACCGCCCCTACGTTATATGCGTATTTACGCTTTTTCAGATGTAGGGCGACCTCTGGTCGCCCGAATTTGTTAGGTCATTATGACTGTGCAACAGCCCCTTTTTTGCAGCATAAATACGATATAAACTATATACTGAAATTAAATAGTAAACAGGAATATTGTTTTTCTCTGCAATTTTCAGTGTTATGTCAACAATAGGACTGCCGTCTGCATCAATAAAAATTTCCATTAATCCTGCTCCTTGCCCTCTATGTAAAAAGTTGACTCCATGTCGGCAATGTGGGTTGCAAGGGCAAGAGGATACATTTCCAGAGCCTTACCAATAGTGTTGGTATTTTCCTCTCCCGAAAAGCCCATGTGCCAGCGAATCGCCATAGCCTCTTCACGAGTAAGCCTCATGTAACTGCTGACAATGTAAACAGATTTTTCTCCATGACCGTAAGGCAGGGTGTCATGATATTCATAATAAGGCTTTTTCTCCCATACTCCCTCGTCATTTTTCACATTTCTCCAACTGGTGCGGTAAAGATTTATCTTGCACAAATCGTGGAGCAGTGAAACAATGGCAATGCTTTCCTCAGGGTAATCAAGCCCGAATTCATTTTTTACTCTTTCACGTTCAAGATAGTCACGCAGGCACTCGAAAACGTGAATGCTATGCTCGCAAAGTCCGCCCTCGTAAGCTCCATGATAGCGTGTTGAAGCAGGAGCAGTGAAAAAGTCGCTCTGTTCTGACAAAAGGTAGTTCAGCAGTTTTTCCGAACCGGGTCTTGTAATATAAGTTTTGTAATAATCTACAAATTTATCCTTATTTGCTTTCAAATCAACAGCCATAGCCAGTCCTCCCGAAACTATTAAAATTATATATAATTATACCACTTTTGACTGCGGTTGAAAAGTATTTTTTATAAACTTTTCAAATTTACTTGATTTTAGGGCGAAAATGTGTTATCATACCAATATTGGTTTATTGTGATTTTTACTATTTTAAGGCAACACCGCACAACTATTGTGTGCGGATACGCAGAAAATTTTTCGTCAGATTGTATAGAAACGACGCAGGAATACCAATTTTCAGAATGAAAATTTGCGTATATTCAAGGAGTTTCTGTGCAAGATGACGTAAAATTGGCAAGTTAGACGTACGCAAAGCCGTTAGGCGGTAGTTGTGCGGTGTTGCCTTAATAAATATATTTTGTATACTTCGCCGTATGGCTGGGAGGAGAGTTTTTATGTGCGGAATAGTTGGTTATGTCGGAAAAAGAGAATGTACGCAGGTACTTTTGGATTCTTTAAAAAAACTTGAATACAGAGGCTATGATTCGGCAGGAATTGCTGTTTTCGAGGGAGATATGATTAAAACCAAGAAAACTAAGGGCAGACTTGCTGATTTGGAGGAAAAACTCAGAATAGAGGGTTGGCTCAGCGGTTCATGCGGAATCGGTCATACAAGATGGGCTACTCATGGCGAGCCGTCAGATGTTAATTCGCACCCTCAGGGCAACGCTACCGTTACTATCGTACATAACGGAATTATTGAGAATTACAGAAAAATCAAAGCTTTTCTTGAAAAGCAGGGTTATAAGTTTGAAAGCCAGACGGATACCGAAACGGTTGCTAAACTGCTTGATTATTACTATAATGGCAATCCTATGGAAACTATCGAAAAGGTTCTTGCTGAAATTGAGGGATCTTATGCTCTTGGAATTATTTTTAAAGATTTCCCAAGAAAAATTTATTCCGTAAGAAAGGATTCTCCGCTTATTGTTGCAAAGGGCGAAGACGAGGCTTTTATTGCCTCTGACGTTCCTGCAATTTTGCAGTATACAAAAAATTATTATTTGCTTGAACCTGAGGAAATTGCTGTTCTCGATGACGGAGAGGTTTCTTTCTTTGATATTCATGGAATGCCTGTTGAAAAGGAAATGCAGGTTGCTGATTTTGATTTGGAGGCAGCTGAAAGGGGCGGTTACGAGCATTTTATGCTTAAAGAAATCAATGAGCAGCCTAATGCAATAAAGACTACAATTACTCCTAGAATTGTTGACGGTATGCCAAATCTTGAAGAATGTGGCATGACAGTTGAAAAGCTCAAAAGCTATACAAATATTTTTGTTGTAGCTTGCGGAACGGCTATGCACGCAGGCCTTGTGGGAAAATATGTTATTGAAAAAATAGGCAGAGTTCCCGTAACAGTTGACGTTGCAAGCGAATTCAGATACAGAAATCCTATTTTATCCAATACTGATTTGGTAATTCTTGTGTCCCAGTCGGGCGAAACTGCCGATACGTTGGAGGCTTTAAGACTTTCCAAAGCGAGAGGTGCGGATACCCTTTCTATTGTAAATGTAAAGGGTTCGTCCATTGCCAGAGAGTCTGACATGGTTATTTATACCCATGCAGGTCCTGAAATTTCTGTTGCATCAACAAAGGCTTATATCGTACAGCTTGCAGTGTTCTATCTTCTTGCTTTTGAGCTTTCCTATGCAAGGGGAGCAATTTCCAAAGAGGAATGTATGAGACTTACTAAACAGCTTGAAAACGTTCCTAATATGATTGACGTAATCCTTAAAACTCCTGATAATTGTCAGTTTGTTGCGTCACAGCTTGTGGGTGACGAAAATCTGCTTTATATTGGACGTGGACTTGACTATGCTTTGCCAAT
>JBJERA010000267.1:0-4668 GCA_051882035.1 Hominimerdicola sp. | reverse complement strand
CCACCTTTTCAGTATGAACCTTTGTTTTTCGGCATTGAAACGAATATTCTAAATCCTTTTTCTGATGAATCAATGCGGATTATTCCGCCCAAATTATTTACTCTGTCCTTCATGTTTGAAAGACCTATTCCGCTTTCACTAATTTTTCCGCTGTTTGAGCCGTTGTCCTCAACAATAAGCTGATAAAATGCAGGGTGTTCCTGAATTGATAGATAAATTTTGTTACCGTTTGAATGCTTGACGGCATTGTTAAGCCCCTCTTTTACAATTCCGATAATGGCAAACTTAATATTTCTCGGAATAACGTCAGAAAAATCGAACTCGCTTGTTACTTGAAAATTTTCTGAAACAGACTTCACCGCCTCGTTTACAGCCTGCCGTAAGTCAACCGATTCATCATGCAAATCATGAACACTCTGTCGGATACTTGTCATAGCGTCGTTAAGAGTATTCTTAACGCTTTCAAGCCCCTCACGCTGAGCCTCGTCCTTGTTTATAACAATTAATGCTCCCATTTGCAGAATTGTTCTGGTAAGCATATGTCCTACGTTATCATGGATTTCTCTTGCAATTCGATTTCGTTCTTTGAGAGTCGCAAGGTAGATTTCATAATCCTGTGATTCGCATAATCTTCTGTTTTTCTCAGTCAGAAGCATTGTAACCTCTTGGGAATTATCCCTCACTTCAATAAGATTCTTCTGTGCCTCGTCAAGCTTTTGGGTGCGGTTTTCAAGAATCAATGTAATAAAAATCATTGCGAGAACAAATATCCCCTCTCGGTAGGTGCAGTTCTGAATCTGTATAAATACCGGAATAACCGAGATTCCCATTAACCATCTTCGCTTACTTCTTACAATATCATAAAGCACAAGTGCAAGAGTCATGCAGAAATAAGGATTTAGAAAGCAAAGTCCTACATAAACAGCCTGCAACACTGCGGCAAGCTTTGTTTCCTCAAAGCATTGCCCAAGAACTGATACCGTCAATGCCGCAAGCAAAGCCACAATAGGCATCATAACGCCTGCTTGTACGGTAATAAACAGAATAATTACTATAAATAAAACAGCTTTATCCCAAAGCCTTGACATTAAATTCACCTCGATATATACTTCATCATTATAAGTTTAGCATAATTTAATCCGCTTGTCCATAATTGCAGGAAAGAATATGACATTTGTCATATGAAAAATTGACTTTTGACACTTACAATATGAGTTAAAATCCGATATAATATAGACATAAGCTAAAACATCACATTCAAACGGAGGAGTATATATGGCTGAAACAGTTGTTAAAATTGAAAATCTTGTAAAAAGATATAAGGACCTTATCGCCCTTGACCATTTTAATCTTGAAATAAAGCAGGGAGAAGTTTTCGGACTTTTAGGTCCTAACGGTTCGGGAAAAACCACTACAATAAATTGTCTGCTGTCGCTGTTGGAGTTCGACAAGGGAAACATTGAAATTTTCGGTGAGAAAATGACTCCCACAAGCTACAATATCAAAAAGCAAATCGGAATCATCATGCAGAATGTTGCAGTATTTGATGAACTTACCGTATATGAAAATATCGACTATTTCTGCGGTCTTTACATAACAGACAAGACTAAAAGAAAGCAGTATGTTGAGGAGGCTATTGATTTTGTAGCACTCAGGGATTTCGTAAAATTCCGTCCGAAAAAGCTTTCGGGAGGACTTCTCCGCCGTCTGAATATCGCCTGCGGAATTGCTCACAAGCCTAAGCTGATTATTCTCGACGAGCCGACGGTAGCCGTTGACCCTCAGAGCAGAAACAACATTCTCGAAGGTATTCAGAAACTTAATCGGGAGGGTGCGACAATTATTTATACCTCTCACTACATGGAGGAGGTTGAACAAATCTGCACGAGAATTGCAATTATGGATAAAGGCAAAAATCTTGCAATCGGCACTAAGGACGAACTGAAAAAGATGATAAAGAATACTGAAACCATTACCATTGAAATTGCAAATCTTGAAGATAATGTTCTCAAACTTATTAACGGTCTGCCTCATGTATACGAAACTGAATATGTAAATAAAAGGCTTATAATCAGATGCAGCGGCGGTAAGCATAATCTTACAAGAACGCTGAACGTTTTGCAGGAAAACAACGTGCTTTTCGGACGGGTATTCTCCGAACTGCCGACCCTGAATGACGTTTTCCTTGAAATTACAGGTAAAACTCTAAGAGATTCGGAGGCTTAATATGTTCTGGAACAATTTTAAATACAGCTTTCTGTCCACCCTGAGAGCAAAAGACGTAATATTCTGGATGATTTTATTCCCCCTTGCTCTTGCCACAATGTTTAATATTGCATTTTCAAGCATTTACGAAAAGACAGAAAAATTCGATGCTATTCCCGTAGCGGTTACAGAAACAGAAGAAAACAAAACTTTTAAAACCGTTCTTGACGAACTTGCAAAATCAGACGAACCGCTTTTTACGGTTGAATATCTTTCGGAAAAAGAGGCTGAGGAAAAGCTTAAATCGGAAGAAATTCAGGTTATTTTCAACACGACTGCCGACGATATAACCCTTGAAGTAAAAGAGGACGGTGTAAGAACCACTATTGCGGAATATTTTATTCAGCAGTACAAAACTCAGGAAACAATTATAACGGATACAATAAAAAATAATCCCGAAAAGCTTGAAAGCGTATTGGAAACTCTTTCCGCAGAGGTTAATACTAACGAGAATATTCCTCTTACAGACGGCAACATGGACACAAATATTCAATATTTCTACAATCTCATTGCAATGGTATGCCTTTACGGTTCTATATCGGGACTTATGATTGCCACAGACGGTCAGGCAAATCTTTCAGCTATCGGCGCAAGAAAATGCTGTTCGCCCACAAACAAGTTTATTTCAATTACAGCAGATATAATTGCAAAATATCTCTGTCAGGTATTGTGCATTTTCATTTCTATAACATATATAGTTTTCGTTCTGAAAATAGACATGGGAAACAGAATTCCTATGGTTTATCTTTCGGGGGCAACAGGAAGTCTGCTTGGAATAACAATGGGATTTTTCATTGGTTCAATCGGAAGAATTTCCTTTAATGCAAAGGTTGCTGTATCAATGGTTATTTCAATGACATGCTCCTTCCTTAGCGGACTTATGGTAGGAAATATGAAAGCAATTCTTGCAAAACACGCTCCTATTGTAAATGAAATCAATCCTGCCGCAATGGTTTCCGATTTGTTCTACTGCCTGAATATTTATAAGGATTATGACAGATACATAGTCAAAACTTTGAGCATTATTGCCTTGTCGGTATTCTTTACAATAGGCGGATATATTCTCACAAGGAGGAAGAAATATGCAAGTCTTTAAGACGTTCATGAAAGTAGCAATGACAAAACTGCCTACTATGCTCATGTATACGGTTATATTTTTCATAATAAATGTTATGATGATAAATTCATATTCAAAAGACGATAATCTGTATGAGTCAACACAGCTTAAAATCTGTATTGTTAATGAAGACAATACCCCTGCAAGCGAGGCTCTTGTGGACTATATCGGCAAAATCCACAAGATTGTGGATATAGAAACAGACAAGGATACAATTCTTGACGCACTTTATTACGGACGGGTAAACTATGTTCTCACTATCAAGGAAGGCTATGCCGAAAAGCTGGCAAACGGCGAAAAGGATAATCTTTTTTCAAACAATACTGTTCCAGGAGTTTATGCAACTGAGCTTATAGACTCACAGCTTGACAACTATATTAACGTAGTTTCAAGCTACATAACCGGCGGAAACAGCCTTGACGATGCGGTGTCAAAGGCAGGAACAGCTCTTTCTCAGGAGGTTTCGGTAACAATAAACACTTTCTCAACCTTTGAGGGTGATGGATACAGCTTAGGCTCATATTATTTCATGCGGTATCTTCCCTATATATTCATTTCAATAATGGTTTCGGCATTCTGCCCCGTACTTCTTGTAATGAACAAAAAAGAAATCCGAAACAGAACAAATTGTTCGGCAATAACCAACTCAAAGCAGACCTTTCAGACAATGTTGGGGCTGGGAATACTTTGCCTGAGCGTGTGGCTTGTATTTATGATAGGCCATGGTATTCTATACAGTTTTGACGTGAACGAAAAAATCATGCTGGCGGTTCTCAACAGCTTTGTATTCCTTTTAATTTCCGCAGGTTTAACACTTTTCCTTTCGGTGTTTATAACAAGCCGAAACGCAGTTGACATTATCGCCAACACAATAGGTCTTGGCATGAGCTTTCTTTGCGGAATATTCGTCCCCCAGAATCTTCTCGGAGACGGAGTTCTTTCAGCTGCAAGATTTCTCCCTGCATACTGGTATGTAAAGGCAAACGATATGCTTGCCGGAATGTCGGACGAAACCTATGACCCAAGCAAATTCTTACTGTATGTAGGAATTCAGGCACTTTTTGCATTAGTATTTTTCTCACTGACGCTTTTGATTTCAAGACTTAAAATAAGGTCAAAGAATTAAGCCAATTTAGACAGACTGACGGGCGAACATTGTTCGTCCGTTTTTGCTTGCAAGAAAAATTTTTTTCGTATCCCCTATTGACTTTTCAGAATAATATGTTATAATAAATACATGAACAGATATTCATATGTTCAAGAATGATTTTCAAAGGAAGGAATAA
>JBJERA010000266.1:0-4675 GCA_051882035.1 Hominimerdicola sp. | reverse complement strand
CAATTACCCAGCCTGTGGTATTTGATGAAATTGTCTCAACAGTACATTTTACCGTTTCGTCCAAATCAAGATTACTGACATCGCAAGTAGTTATTTCTTTCAGCCGGCGCTGTGCTCCCATTAGATTTCCGGCTTTCGCACATCTCAGCACTCCCGAAGCCGAACTTCTCAGATTTCTTACAGAAATTGCAGACCAGCACATTATGCCTTCAACCAAAATTCCCAGAACCGTCCATAATTTATAGCAAACCATGAGAATTACCGCACTTAATCCCCCGACAGTCACCAAGACGACCAAAAAATACATTATTCCAGCAACTCTTTGTGCCTCAGCTGTATCGGCGTAGGCTTTTCTGAATGCTCTTTCAACCTTTTTAGCCAAAGCCTTTATCATATTCTGAGGATAAATAAAAAATTTCGGGTCACCGAACAGCATGTCCAACACATAGCCTATGGCAAGTCCCGCAAGAGTATTTATAAGCATAATCACACAATTCCTTTCACAAGAGCAATTTTTTCCTTGAAAATTATCACTTTTCAGTATATCACATTATCACATTTTTTTCAATAAGAAAAAGACGATTTTTTGCCGAACTTATTGACTGATTTTGCAGTAAAAGCAATTTAGACACAGACAGCCTGACGGTTCTTAATTAAAAATTCATTTTTTATTTCAGTGGATTTGTTGACTTTTTTGATAAAATGGTGTATATTTAATTGAATATAATACATTAAGTTAAGGCAATATTCCTTTTAGCATCGTTGGGTGTTGCTTTTTTAGTATTGCGGGAGGTAAATTTATGCTGGAAACTAACGTAAACAAAAAATTCGTAAAAGAGGGACTGACTTTTGACGATGTTCTGCTCATTCCGGGAGAGTCTGACGTTACTCCCGACATGGTAGACCTTCATACTCATCTTACAAAGGATATTGTTCTCAATACTCCTATTATGACATCCGCTATGGATACCGTTACAGAAGCAAAAATGGCTATTGCTATTGCTCGTGAGGGCGGAATTGGTATAATTCATAAAAATATGACTATTGCTCAGCAGGCTGAGGAAGTTGACAAAGTTAAACGTTCCGAAAACGGCGTTATTGTTAATCCGTTCTCCTTAACAGCTGATAAGACTGTTGCCGAAGCTGACAAGCTTATGGGTAAATATAAGATCTCTGGCGTGCCTATCGTTGATGAAAAGGGCAAGCTGGAAGGTATCCTTACTAACCGTGACCTGAGATTTATTACTGATTTTGAAAATATTAAGATCGCAGACGTTATGACTAAGGAGAATCTTGTTACTGCTCCCGTTGACACAGACCTCAAAGGTGCACAGCAGATCCTTATGAAACATAAAATCGAAAAGCTCCCGCTGGTAGATAATAATGGCATTCTCAAAGGACTTATTACTATTAAGGATATTGAAAAGGCTGTTCAGTATCCTAATTCTGCAAGAGATAAAAAAGGCAGACTCCTATGCGGTGCAACTGTTGGTATGACTCAGGATATTCTTGACAGAGTTAAAGCATTGGTTGACGCTCAGGTTGACGTTCTTGTTCTCGACTCTGCTCACGGTCATTCTATGAATGTTATCAACTGCTTGAAAAAGGTTAAGGCTGCATTCCCTGATACTCCTGTTATTGCAGGTAATATCGCTACCGCTGAGGCTGCAAGAGCTTTGTGCGAGGCTGGTGCAGATGCTATCAAAGTCGGTATCGGTCCTGGTTCTATCTGTACAACAAGAGTTGTTGCAGGTATCGGTGTTCCTCAGATCACTGCTGTTTATGACGCTGCTTGTGCTGCTGCCGAGTATGGCGTTCCTGTAATTGCTGATGGAGGCATTAAGTATTCCGGCGATATTGTTAAGGCTCTTGCCGCAGGTGCAAGCGTTGTAATGCTCGGTTCACTTCTTGCAGGCTGCGAGGAAGCTCCGGGTGAAACTGAAATTTATCAGGGCAGACAATTCAAGGTTTACAGAGGCATGGGTTCTCTTGCTGCAATGAACAAGGGTTCTAAGGACAGATATTTCCAGACTAATTCCAAGAAGCTGGTTCCGGAGGGTGTTGAAGGACGTGTAGCTTACAAGGGTCCTGTTTCAGAAACTATTTTCCAGCTTGTCGGCGGTGTCAGATCAGGTATGGGATACTGCGGTTGTCACAATATCGAAGAACTTGGCTCAAAGGCTCAGTTTATTAAGATTACCGGTGCAGGTTTAAAGGAATCTCACCCTCATGATATTTATATCACGAAGGAAGCTCCTAACTATTCTGCCGGAATTTAATATGTATTTTAACGGCGGTTTACGATATGTTGACCGCCGTTTTTAGTACAGTAATTTAATAAATTCTTAATATAACTTTTCAAAATTCGACTAAAAGCACTTTACAAACCCGAAAAATAGTGGTATACTAAAATAACCAAAGGCAGCTTTTTGTTAATTTGTTTCAAAAATACCTGCCAAGCATATTTTTATATGTGTGATAGGGAAATTTATCCGAATTCGGATATCTAATTTTTGAGTATAGTTTTATGGCAGTGTGGCATAAAATATTGCGGCATTACCTTAAAATCAAGAAAGGATTGATTCTAAAATGGCAAGAAAAATGAAAACCATGGACGGAAACAACGCTGCTGCATGGGCGTCATACCCATTCACAGAAGTCGCTGCTATCTATCCTATTACGCCGTCATCTGTAATGGCAGAAGTAACCGACCAGTGGGCAGCTAAGGGCAAGGAAAACCTTTTTGGCACGCCTGTAAAACTTGCTGAAATGCAGTCCGAGGCTGGCGCGGCAGGTACTGTCCACGGCTCTCTCTCCGCAGGAGCTTTGACTACAACTTACACCGCTTCTCAGGGACTTCTCCTTATGATTCCTAATATGTATAAAATCGCCGGCGAACTTTTGCCTTGCGTTATCAATGTTTCCGCAAGATGCGTAGCTTCACACGCTCTCAACATCTTCGGCGACCACTCTGACATCTACGCCTGCCGTCAGACAGGCTTTGCTATGCTGTGTTCTTCAAACGTTCAGGAAGTCATGGATCTGGGCACAGTTGCTCATCTTTCTACAATAGAATCAAGCGTTCCGTTTATGCATTTCTTCGACGGTTTCAGAACTTCTCACGAAATTCAGAAAATTGAAACATGGGATATGGAAGATGTAAGAGAAATGGTAAACTTCGAGAAAATCGAAGAATTCCGCAAGCGTGCTCTTAATCCTGAGCACCCGATTCTCAAAGGTTCTGCCGAAAACCCTGATATATTCTTCCAGTCAAGAGAGGCTTGCAATAAATATTACAATGCTGTTCCTGCAATCGTTGAAGATTACATGAATAAAGTCAACGCTAAGATTGGTACAAATTACAAGCTATTCAACTACTATGGTGCTCCTGACGCAACTCACGTTATTGTTGCTATGGGTTCAGTCTGTGACACTATTGAAGAAACGATTGACTATCTGAACGCTACCGAAGGCACAAAGCTCGGTCTTGTTAAGGTAAGACTTTACAGACCTTTCGTTGCCGAAAAGCTTGTTGAGGCAATTCCTTCTACTTGTGAGCAGATTTCTGTTCTTGACAGAACAAAAGAGCCGGGTTCACTTGGCGAACCTCTTTATCTTGACGTTGTTGCCGCTCTCAAAGGCACACAGTTCCATGATATTGCTATTGCATCAGGCAGATACGGTCTTGGTTCAAAGGATACAACTCCCGACCAGATCAAGGCTGTTTTCTGGAATGCAAGCTGGAAGGATTCATACAAGCCACGTTTCACAATCGGAATTAATGACGATGTTACAAACCTTTCTCTTGAAACCGAAGGCAAACTTGATTGCGCTCCTGCCGGCACAACCGCTTGTAAGTTCTGGGGTCTCGGTGCAGACGGTACTGTCGGCGCTAATAAGAACTCTATCAAGATCATCGGCGACCATACCGACCTCTATGCTCAGGCATACTTCTCCTATGACTCAAAGAAATCAGGCGGCGTAACCGTTTCTCACCTGAGATTCGGCAAGACTCCGATTAAATCAACTTATCTCATTAATCAGGCTGATTTTGTTGCCTGTCATAATGAGTCGTATATTACTAAGTACAACATGGTTCAGGATATCAAGCCGGGCGGAACATTCCTTCTTAACTGCCAGTGGGAAGGCAAAGAGCTTGAAAAACATCTTCCGGGTCAGGTAAAGAGATATATTGCAGAAAACAACATTAAGTTCTATACCATCAACGGCGTAAAGATTGGTAAGGAAATCGGTCTTGGCAACAGAATCAATACTGTTCTTCAATCTGCTTTCTTTAAGCTTGCAAACATTATCCCTATTGATGATGCAATCAAGTTTATGAAAGACGCTGCTACCGCTTCTTACTCCAAGAAGGGCGAGGCTGTTGTTAAGATGAACCATGACGCTATCGACGCCGGCTGTCAGCAGGTTAATGAGGTCAAAGTTCCTGCTTCCTGGAAAAATTGCAAGGATACAGCTATGGGTATGCCTAAGGCTAAGTGTTCCAACAAGATCCTTGAAAGCTTCGTAAACAACATTCAGATTCCTTGCAACGCTCAGGAAGGTGACAAGCTTCCTGTTTCAACATTTGTTGATATGGCTGACGGTACTTTCCCACAGGGTTCTGCCGCTTTTGAAAAGAGAGGAATCGCTGTTGACGTTCCTTGCTGGAACA
>JBJERA010000265.1:0-4694 GCA_051882035.1 Hominimerdicola sp. | reverse complement strand
AGTTATAATAGTTATGGAGGTAGTTATTATGATTGAGTTATTCAAGATAAGAAATTTTATGTCATTCAAGGATGAGGCGGTTCTTGATTTAAGGGCTACATCCTATACACAGCATCAAAACCATGTCATTAAGTTAGATGATCCGTGCGATGATGATAAGAACGGCTTGTTAAAGACAACTGCGATTTATGGTGCAAATGCATCGGGCAAGTCTAATCTGATTTCTGCAATGTTTGTTTTTAGAAATTTTGTTCTTTCTCAGTTGTATAATAAAGTTGGTAAAGATGGTTCATACAGACGTGACGATAAGTTTATCGAACCTTTTGCATTAAGCGATGATAATTCTACTACCGAGTTTGAAATTGTATTCAGATATAAGGGACGACGTATTCAATACGGCTTTGAACTGTTGCAGAATGATTCGGATAACTCCGATGATAATACGAACTTTGAGATAGTCAACGAGTGGTACTATGCAGACGAAAAGGAAGTCTTTGAACGCAACGGTAATATTCTGCACTTTGGCAGTAAGTATCGCAGTACATTGAATGAGTATAATAAATTGCCGTCAGATAGGCTGTATATGTCAGTATTGGATTACTTTTTGGAGGACAGCGTTAAAGGTGAGATAATCGGCGATTTCATTGATTATATTAAGAACCAGCTTGAGGTGTTCTTTGAGTTGACTATTGAAAGTACCATAAAAAAATTGGCAAAGGGTGTATTGATTACAAACCGTATTTACAAAGACAAGTCATTCAAAAGTCAAGTTGAAAAATATATACGCAAGATAGATGTAGGCATTGAAAGATTGGAAGTCAGAAAACAACTGATTACCGATCAGCAAACCAACAAATCAGATGAGGATTATATTTTAAAAACAGTCCATAAGAAGTATGATGAAAGCGGTAATGAGATAGGAGAGATTGAGTTTGATCTTCCGCAGGAGTCGGACGGTACTTTAAGGTTCTTGGGCTATATCCAAAAGATAATTTATATTCAGGAGCGAGGTGGGGTATTTGTGATAGATGAGCTGTCCGCAAAGCTCCACCCGTTGCTTACAAAATTTATTGTCGAGCTTTTTCAGTCATCGGATAACAACAAGGCTCAGCTGATATTTACAACTCATGATATTTCGCAGTTGAATAAGGAGCAGTTCCGCAGAGATGAGGTCGTTTTCGTTGATAAGAACCAAAGGGGGGAGTCGAGAATTTATTCTCTTGCCGATCTTAAAGTCCGTGAGGATTCAACATTCAATAAAGACTATATCCGAGGCAAGTACGGAGCTATTCCTATTTTTAAAGATTTTGACGATGATAAAAAATTATCAAAGGGAGATGACGGAAATTGGGCAGAATGAAGCTGACTCCCAGAGAAGTTGAAACAAGAGATTTGCATATAGGTAAGATATTAATATTTTGCGAAGGATATACAGAAGAAAACTATTTTAAGTATTTTAAAGATCGTCTTAAAAGTAAGTATGATGATATTGAAATTCAGACTAAGTTGGCAGGGGCAAATGCTCAGGCTGTTTTCAATATGGCGGAAAAATTTTTTGAAGATGACAAGAACAAGCAAGACTTTTCTGACTATGAAAAATATTTGGTGTTCGATTGTGATGCACCACCAACAATTCTTAAAGTAATAAATGATGCGGAAAGTTCCGACAACGAATATAAGCTTCTAATATCATGTTTGATTTTTGAAGTATGGCTGTTAATGCATTTTGAAGATGTTGAAGGTGATAAATTAAGCAAGAATACAACATATCGTAAAATGAGTGAATATTTGAGGATAGATAAATACACAAAGCATAAGAATGATGCTGAAATTATACCTGAGATTATTTATAAAAAAGGTAATATTGAAAATGCTATATCTACTTCAAAAAAACTTAGAAATTCATATTTACAATGCAATATGAATATAGAAACGATTATAGAGGAAAAACTTCCTTATTCACAAGTAGACATACTGGTAAGTCAGCTTGTAAATGCTATTAATTGATAATTCAGTTTTGATCTAACTTTGTCAGCTTTAAGTATTTGCGTTTACTTATGCGAGCTTTATCCCGTTCCCACTTTTTCACCGTTCCAAGATCAACGCTCATACGTTCAGCCAGTTCACGCTGTGTAAGTTTCAACGACTTACGCAGCATTTTTATTTGCCGAGCTTGTCCGTTATATAAGAACAGATTATATTCGTCAAGTAAGGCAGTTAAGGGTATATGCAGAAATTCTGCTGCTTTCGACAGCTTGTCCAAGGGGTAGGCATCCAGAACGTTATCTTCATATCTTATATAAGTGGTACGGTCGACTTCCATATGATAGGCAAGCTCCTTTTGGAGTAATCCGCAATTCAGCCTGTGCCATTTAAGTTTTTCCGAAACAGTAGTAAGACTGTCGCATTCGGGGTATTTCGCCATAAAGTCCTTTACCCGCTTAAAGTGAGCAAATTCACGGAATTTAAAGGTATGAATGTACAACGGGGCAGTTTGTGTCAGATCGTTTTTGTTGTAAAGTATGAAAAACTTGTCCGATATTCGGCTCATGATCTGCCATTTGCTGTCAGGGATTAAGAAGGGGTATTCGTTCGGAGCATTAAAAGCCACAGCGTTACAGTTGCATTTTCTACACAGCGGCTGGCGTAGGTCGCAAATCTGCAACCTTTTGTGTAGTCAAAGGTGCTTACGGCTTTTATAAGTCCTATTGTGCCAATGGAAATCAAATCTTCCTGGTCCTGAGCGTTGGAGTAATATTTTTTGATTATGTGTGCGACAAGTCGGAGATTATGCTCGATAAGCTTATCTCTGGCAGATTTGTCGCCTGCCGCCATTTTTTCAAAACATTCACGTTCCTCTTTGGCGGACAGAGGTTTCGGAAAAATATTCTTATTGTCAAAATGAAGGGCAAAGAATAAAAAATTTGCGCTTAAAAAATTAAGTAACGATAAAATCATGATAAAAACCGCCTTTCTCATAGGCAACACGCCTACAAAATACTATGTGATCCGGTGGGTTGTCTATGCAGGTCTATTCAATTTTCAATATACTCAAATGCGGTTCTTAAATAAAACTTAAAAACTTCTTAATGTCATTGACATTACTTTTTTCAGGCGGTATAATAAATATGCACTAAAACGAAAGGAAGGATTTAATGAAACGCAGAAATATTAACAGGGGGCTTGTTCTGGGTGCAATATTAATTGTGGGATCCGTAGGCTATGTTGTTTATGACAATGCAGCCTTCAAAAAAGAGAAACCTGAAATTCAGCAGACGGTTGAGGCTTTTGTACAGAAAATGTCCGATGCTAATTTAGGTACTAAGGAAGATGTAAAAAATAATTGGACTCAGATTGTATATGAAAATTTTTCTGATTATACGCCTAATGAAAATAGTATGGATTACTTTCTTAATGACGATAATCTTTTAAGTGACCTTGGCTATAAGTATGATAATTGTACGGGAAAAATTACAAAATCGATTATTTCCATAATTGGTACTCCAAAGATACAAAAGACAGGTCCTAATGGAGCGACGGTTACTTTTGACTATTCGCTGTATTTGGAGGCTGTTGGCGGTACAGCAGAATATGTGGATTTCTGGGGAACGTCAGCTACATATTGTTGGGATGGTGATATATCCCCATCAAAATCTTACAAATTCAGCGAATCCGGTCATGCAGTGCTTTATTTTGAAAAAGCAGACGATGAATGGAAAATTGGTTACATACAGTCAGATGACTTCTATGAAAATGATTTTGCATATCTTGACGGTGAGGACGATTCAGTTGAATCAGATACAGACGGTAAAACGGAACATGAAGAATTAGTGGATTCTTCGGCTGACAGCCTTTCGGACAGCTCGGAAAATTCTGAAAAGGAGGAATCGTCAGATGGAGAATAATGTGATTTTATCTATAAAAAATCTCAGCGTAAAGCTAGGCAAAAAGCAGGTTCTTGACAATATTAATCTGGAATGTATGAGCGGAGAGGTTTTTGGATTTTTAGGTCCAAACGGCGCAGGAAAAACTACTACAATTAAAATTGCAGTAGGACTTATGGGATACGATAAGGGCGAAATTTTCATTAACGGAATCGATACTCAAAAGAATTTTGAAAAGGCTATGGCTAATGTCGGCGGTATCGTTGAAAATCCTGAAATGTATAAGTATCTTACCGGTAAGCAAAATCTTATGCAGTATGTCCGCATGAGAAAAGGCGTTGACGAAAAGAGAATTGACGAGGTTGTGGAGCTTGTAAAGCTTTCAAACCGCATTAATGAAAAGGTTTCAAAGTATTCTCTCGGTATGCGTCAGAGATTGGGAGTTGCTCAGGCACTTTTACATAAGCCTAAGCTTTTGATTCTTGACGAGCCTACCAACGGTCTTGACCCTGCGGGAATTAAAGAACTGAGAGATATTCTCAAAGAAATTTCCCACAAGGAGGGTGTATGCGTACTGGTTTCATCTCATTTAATGAGCGAAATGGAAATGATGTGCGACAGAGTCGGAATTATCGCAAACGGAAAAATGATAGGCACTTACACTATGGAAGAGCTTATTTCTCAGTCAAACCGCAGCGGTTCGGAATTTGTGCTTGAAGTCGATGATCCGCAGAAAGCTATGGGACTGATTAAACTTGCCGACGAACATAAGAATCTTGACAGCGACGAGGGGATCATTTATCTTACTGT
>JBJERA010000264.1:0-4774 GCA_051882035.1 Hominimerdicola sp. | reverse complement strand
CAGCCAAGCAACTCGTCAACAATAGATGTATTCGGTTTCTTGGCATTTTTGGTATAGTACAAAACTCCGTTTACATCGGCTGTTCTGTCAGAGAAAAGCGGAAATAAAAATCCGTCGCTGGGCAGTTCAACAATTCTGTCAGAGGACTCTTTTTTGGCGATAGCATTGTTTTCCTCATTGTAAATCAAACCGTCAATTCGAAGATTTACAGGGCAGATTGCTGTAATTATAAAATTATAGTCATGGTCTGCTTCTTCCTCAAAATCGTCATTCTTATTTTTCTTCAAAACGGAATATGTACAATGTGCCGAAAAAATCGTATAGGTAGAAACATACTCCATTTTCTCAACAATGTTATTCAAAAACTTATCGATAACCTCGTCATCGGTAAATTTGC
Source organism: Hominimerdicola sp. (assembly GCA_051882035.1). Taxonomy (GTDB): domain Bacteria; phylum Bacillota; class Clostridia; order Oscillospirales; family Ruminococcaceae; genus Hominimerdicola. The sequence goes on along the minus strand of JBJERA010000264.1, from coordinate 4,377 downwards.
TCTGCAAAACCTCGTAAAAAAACGGCTGAGCGCCGCCTTCAAGGTATGCATCCTTTGGAAACTGATATTCAAGCAGATTTTTTCCGATAGTTCCGCTGAGAATCTTTTTAAGATTAATCATTATTAGTTCGCTTTCATCCTGCTCAATCGTATTATAAAGCTGATTTGTTTTACATTTTATATTTTTCTCAGCGTCAACAAAAGCCGTAACCACACGGTTTACTGTAAAAAATCCGCAGTCATCACTGAAATTTTTCTTTATTTCTGCAATTTCCTTTTTATTCATTATGTTATCCTCCTGAAAAGTTATAATGAAATTATAGCACAATCTGAAAAGAATTTCAAGTTGAATGCTGTTTTATTTTATTACGAAAGGATTTAATTCGATGATAACCGTTACTGCAAATATTTTGACCAAAATCTAGTGATAGAAATTAAAAATTAAAATTAGGATATAAGTTAATGAAAATTTAATATATTTGTGCTATAATACAGAATAAATAATTTGTTGGAACGTTTAATATTTTTTCAATCATATTTGGGGGTGATTTCTTGAATAACAAGAAAATTTTTAAATTTATCCCTTTTTTTATAACGCTTGTAATGATTTTGATTTGTACGATTTTTTTGTGTAATCATAGCTTTGAGGAGCTTTTGAGCTATACTCCGAAAAATCTTTTTCTTGCGGCATTTGTGCTGTTAGGTTTCTATGGACTGAAATCTCTTTCAGTAGTTTTTCCAATGTACGCTCTTTACATAGCTGTCGGAGCAATTTATCCATTCTGGCTGTCGTTTATAATTAATATTGCAGGACTTGTGATTAGTTTTACAATTCCTTACATCATTGGCCGCATTTCCGGAGGCGAATTAGTAGAAAAGATTGCAAACCATTACCCGAAAGTGGAAAAATTAATTGATTATACTCATAATAATAATCTGTTTGCGTCTTATGTTTCAAGAGTGCTGTTTATACCATGCGATATAGTATCCATGCTTTACGGTGCATTAAAAATGCCATATCGTGTTTATATTTTAGGCTCGCTAATGGGACTTATGCCTGAAATGATTGTCAGCACATATATCGGTGCACGACTTAAAAATCTAACTTTTAAATCAATACTGGTAATGATTGGGTTGATTTTGTGTACTTTTGGATTTTCTTATTTGCTTAACAAAAAGTTAAGCAATCGCAGAGCAAATTCATAAGGATTTAGTTTTAGTTACATTAAAACAGCATTTATTTTATAATGTTTGTTATGTAAAAACAATAAAACCTAAAAGTCATTCATAAATTCATATTCTCAGCATATATTTTTAGTACACAAAAATGTATGGGAGTGAGAATAATGAGTATGTCTGACAAGGAGAGAGCGGTTGTTCTTGGAGAATATTTGCTTGCACACAAGGCAACCGTTCGGGCAACGGCAAAAGCATTCGGTATCAGCAAATCAACAGTACATAAAGACCTGAGTGAGCGTTTGCCAAAGATTTCGCCTGAACTTTATAAGCAGGTGAAAGAAATCCTTGAGGAAAATAAACGTGAAAGACATATAAGAGGCGGACTTGCTACAAAGCATAAATATGAGGAAAAACATAAGCTGGCAGGAAAATTTTAGCCTGCCGGCAATAATAATGATAAAATAATAGATTTATAGTATCAAAAAAGATGAGTGAAATATGAAATGTCACTTTCATTAGGGCAATACCATACAACTATCGTGTGCAAATAACGCAGGAATATAGATTTTCACAATAGATAAAATCAATATGATATAATGAAAATAAAAGTAACGAATATTTTTGAAACAAAAACTACATTTGCATAAATTGGAAAATGGATTATGAAAAAGCTTATGTCGTTTATCTTATCAGCCGTATTGACTTTAACCGTGACAAGTTGTAGTGCAGTAAATAAAATAGAAGAATATGTTGAAAATGCTCCAGACTTGGTTATTGACCAGACACAGACAGTAAACACACAGAAAAAACTAATTTAAGCCATTACATTAATAATAAAGATGCAGAACAGTTGAAAAGTTTATTTTCAAAACAGACTTTAGAGTTATGTCCCGATATTGATAAAGGCATTGAATATATTTTCAGCATTTCAAAGGTGAATATGAAGAAACCATTTATCAGAATCAGTCAGCTGAAACAATGTGGGTATTAAGGCAAAGTGTGCATGGCCGGAATGTACCATAAAAACTTCAGAAAAATATTATTTTTTACAATGGCAAGAATAATCAGAAGACTATCCAGGTTCAAATCCTGATATTAAAGGTATATATAGTTTAAAAATAATCGAGTGTGACGAAGACAAAACTAATGATACCGGTGCTGATTGGATTGCAGGAGTTATTATCCTGGGCATAAAGTTGATTCTGATAATGTAAACATACTTTTTGATGCATTGTTTAACAGAGATAAAAACGAACTAAAAAGTATGCTATTGATACCCAAATTTTACAATGATTTGCTCATAATGCCTTATTGACTGTGGCAAGGTTTAATTTGGGGAGCAATAAGTGATAAATTATTAAATGATTCTGACGCGATGGAAAATCTCGATAAATTTTACAATAGATATTCACCCTCATACACACTTATGTTAACCTCATGGAATGTAAATAATACAATTTGCGTAAAAATATGGCATTATGATATCTATATATGTATGCACTATGATGACAAACAAACTGATAAAATTTCATCCATAAGAGTATTTAACTTAAGGATGCAAACGAAGATATTATTTCAGAATATGATTTTGACAAGGATGCAGTGGGAGTTTATCTGCCGGATTTTCTTGGCACTAACGGAGAAATACATGATGAACCGGTTGGGAAAAATAATTTCTAGATTTCATCAAATTAAAATTACAGCCAAACAGGGCAACGCTGAGGAGAGACACGACGCAGGCTGTGAGATAATACGATGGAAAGCAGCGGCAGAAAATGTCACTGTTTTCATTTTTTCCATCGGATAGCTCCAAAGCGAATAAACCTCGGGTGTTTGAGGTGTCACTAAGTGCAGAGGGGCTGACTGACAGACCAGAGCCCTCAACAGCCGTCAGAATCAAATCTGACGACTACATTAGATGTTAATTTTTTGATATTCCAAAATGTAGTTTGATGCCTTTTCAAAGAACGCCACACTGTCCTCCGCACTAACTCTTTTGAATCCGAGTGGTCGACAGTTTCCTATTTCATTTTACCATGCATTCACACAGAAAATTAAATACCAAAATGATTATCTCGCTTGCATTTAAGCAAAATATATGTTACAATACAATTAAAGCGAGACCTGCAAATAAAAGTCAAGTCTGAAAAGGATGGATTTACAAATAATTCATAAAGTAAAAATGGTATGACGAAAAGACCACAATGATTTTTCTTGCACCAGCTTTGATATTGGCATTTAAAAGCAGATAAAGAAAGCTTTGCAACGTAATGAATATGAGGAAATTTAAGCACAAAATCAACCCATTTTTCGTGACCATCAGATTCTCTGCGAGGAGATGAAAACAATGTATTGACATTAGGAAAATGTTGTATCTTGCATCTAAGAACATTGTCGAACGCTGGACTGTTTCATGTCGAAACTGGGATATGGTTTCCAACCAGCTTCGGATAATGTTTGAGGATAAAGAATCGGCATAAAAGAGATTTCTCCTCTCATTATTGTTCCCGAAAGCTGCCGCGGCATTCACGCCTGCGGCGCGCATACCACGTCAGCTTTCAGGAACTGAGCAATTAAGAGGAAATCTCAAAGTACGCTTGCCTTACAAGCCTTTGTTTGATTGGATGATTTTACTTTTACACAAATTATTTTGGGATGCCTCATCTTTCTTTCTCAAGTTCGCCCCCGAATCGGAGCAGTATCATCGACTTTTCGGAGCATCACCGGTACTGCCTTAAAAGAGGGACTCGCCGTGGTAGGTCAGAATAATGCCGGTATCAACGAGGTTGTTGTTTTCATCAAAGGAAACCCAGCCGCCGCCGGAGGAGCCATCGTCGTTCATCAGGCAGGCAGCGTCCTCCACATATTTCATCGGCCCACCTGCGAGCAGAGTAAGACCACCGTCCGCATAGAGGTTCCATTCTTCGCCATTGATCTCAAGAATTGTTCCGTCGGGGTACTCCCAGAATCCCTGATATGCTGCCTGGGTGTCCTCCAGAGGGGAGTCCTCATCGCCCTTCACATCGGAATGGGCAAGGTAGAAATTCAATCCCATATAGGGGGTATCAGAGAGGGAATCGAAGACAGGAGACATATTATCAAGAACCAGAGCCTTGCCGCCATCCATGGTGTAATAGATATTCTCGGCGTCAAGATTCTCGGTCAGGGTGCGCCAAAGACTGTCCATCATGAACCAGC
>JBJERA010000263.1:0-4783 GCA_051882035.1 Hominimerdicola sp. | reverse complement strand
AAATAAAGTAATTATTTATCATTTAAAATGGCTTTTGTAACCGTTTAATGATTTATTTTGTAGTTATTTGTCACTAAAAAAAAGTAGGGTATTGTGCAAAGTTACAAATTTCAAATTAAATGGTTGAAGTATACTTATTAATATGTTATAATTAGTTTTAGAAATAAGTATATGCAATAAATTTAAAATAAACCAGTTAACCAAACAAAAGTTTTGTTATAAATCTAGTGGTTCAGTATGATTTATAAGATATTTAGTGTTTTTATTTTGTAATGCTTGGAGGTGACAACCTTGAAAAATTTTGAATATGCCGAATCTGGTAAGTATTCCGTTAATCTTTCGGAAAACGGTATTGTAGCTTCTGCTGATGATATTTTCCTGAAAATGACGGGTTATGATAAAGCTGATATTGAAAATGGCAGAGTAACCTGCTATGATTTCATTGAGGCTGATGAAATTTCGCAGTATCTCCTTTTTGCTGATAATAAAAATCCTGCAAGACTGGTACAGCATACTATTACAAATAAAAACGGAGAAAAAATAAGAGTTGTCAGCTATCGGGTTACAAATGAAAACGATAACCTGTCTACATTTATTATAAGTGATTGTATTGAGAAATATGAAGAGATAAAATCGGAGCTTGATTCGCTGAATAACGGTATTCCGGCGGGAGTTTGTATTCTGTCTATTGAGTTGGATTGTATAAATATTGTGAAATGCAATGATGAATTTAGAAGATTGTTTGAGCTGAATGATAATATATGTATTGATATGGCGGAAATTTTTACTGTCAATGATTTGAATTCCCTTCGTGCTCAGATTTTAAATTGTATCATAGAGCAAAAATCACTATGGAATTATGAACTGAAAACAAAGCTTAAAAGTGGTGTAAAAAAATGGCTTGGCATTTTCGGGAATTTTTACAAGTATGAAAACGGCGTACCTTTATTCCATTTGATTATTTTTGACGTTTCTAAAACGAAAAAGCTTAATGCGAATTTGAAAATGCAGGTTGAGCGCAATAAGGTATTGTCTGAAAATACTGATGAAATCTTGTTTGATTATGACGTTTTAAAGGATACGCTTAATCTTACTACAACCATAACACGTTATATTACTGATGACAACAATAAAATCAAGGGTTATCTCGGAGAATGTAAAGCAAAGGAATTTGTTTATCCTGCGGACTGGAATAAGTTTGTAAATACCTTCAATTCCTTTATTGAGAAACCTACAAACGGTACGCTGGAATTCAGAACAAAGGCTTATGACGATGAATATACATGGTATAAAATGCCTTATGTGAGCGTTGCTGACGAAGACGGAAATGTTGTTCATGTATTTGGAAAAATGTATAATATTCAGAATCTAAAAAACATGAAACAGCGTATCTATAAGGATTCGGAATATATTAATCATTTGCTTACGACTGACAGCTTAACGGGACTTCTTAATCGAAAGAGTTTTAAGGAAAAGGTTGCCGATTATATGCTGAATGCTGATGAAAATATGTATTACGGTATTGCATATTCGGATATAAAAGGCTTTTCCTATGTCAATGATAACTTCGGATTTGAAATTGGAAACAGGGTCCTTAAAGAATTTGCTGAAATTATAATTGAAAATGACAGCACAGTAATGGGCTGTCGAATTTATTCGGATTATTTTGTGGGATTATATAAAGCTCCTACAAGAGATTTACTGATTGAAAGCATTAAGCAGAGAAACATTAAGTTTGCTGAATTGCAGAAGAAAAATTTCCCTGCCAGCGATCTTCAGCTTGCAACCGGACTTTACATTTTCCCTAAAGGCGAAAAAGAAGTTGACGTAACTGTTGCTATTGACAATGCAAATCTTGCTAGACGAAGCGTTAAAGGCTCACAGGACATTATCTGCGGAATTTATTCACAAAGATTGAGAGATCAGCGTGCTAAGGAAAAGGCTATTGCAAATGAGCTGCACAGCGCAATTAAGGACAGATATCTGGAAATGTTCCTGCAACCAAAATTTTCGTTAATTACAAGAAAAATTATCGGCGCAGAGGCACTTTGCAGGTGGAGAAACCCCGATGGTTCTTATAAAATGCCATGCGAGTTTATTTCTGTTCTGGAAAAAGTAGGTTATATTGAAGATCTGGATTTCTTTATTTTTGAAGAGGTTCTAAAAACAATGTGCTATTGGAAAAGAAATGGCAGACAGATTATTCCTGTATCCATTAATTTTTCTCAGAAACATTTCACCAAGCCTGATTTTGTGGAGCGAGTTGTCAAACTTACAGAGTCGTATAATATTGATAAGGAAAATATTGAAATAGAGGTTACGGAGTCTTGTTTTGTAGGCGATATGAACAGTTTGTTTTACGATATGAAACAACTCAGAAGTCACGGTTTCAAGATAGATATTGACGATTTTGGAATTGGATATTCGACACTGAGTGTTCTGATCAATGCTCCGGTAGATATTGTAAAAATTGACAAGTCTTTTATAGATAATCTTGAAAACGATCCGATCGAGCGTGATTATGTTGATAAAATGTGCGCTTTGATTGGATCGGTTAAAAAGGATATTATTTTCGAGGGCGTAGAATCTGAGGGACAAGCTCAGATTTTAAGCAGCAGCGGATACACTAAGGCACAGGGCTGGCTGTTTGACAAGGCTTTACCAGTAGAAGAATTTAACAGAAAATATATGAACTTTATTCATTAAAACAAAATCCGCATATCCCAAAGTCTGGATATGCGGATTATTTTATTCGTCATCGTCATTATAGTTGAAAGTGGACTCGTTCTGATATTCAATGTAATCTTCAATGTCAAATCCTACATAATCGTCATATTCGTCAACAATGCTCTGCAAAGTATATGACGGCGGGGAAGTTGGGGAGATAGGGTAGGCACCGGTATAAGTTCCGTCAATTTCATCAGAAAAATAAACGCTTTCAAGATTTTGTGAACTATCAATTACAACAATAGCATATCCTTGTTTTACCTTAGGCCATTTAGCGTCGGTAGGGTTTTCTGCATAATTCTTGAAGTTTGTTGCGGTATAAATCAAAAAAGTATAGGTTTCTGCCGCAGTCATAGTAGTAATAGCCGTACCCATTTCCTTTTGATTTATGTAAACATAATCCTCAGCAGTTTTATCAAATTCAAACAAATAAACTCCCGGCATAACAATGCTTTTTCCCTCAGCATAATGAGCGGCCAAACGGCGGTTTATAGCGGAATAAATATATTCAGATATCTTGTTATTGGATTTTAGCAGTTCGAGCTGTTCTGAGCGGGTCATAGAACTTGAATCCTCATCGTTCTTGGAAGAACAGGCACAGAAAGAACTTACAGAAATTGCGGCAGCAAGTAAAAGCGCAAGTATTTTTTTCATAAATCTATCCTCTTTTCAAAGTATATATTCAAGCGGTAAAATTATAGATATAAGCATTATACCATATTATTTCAAAACTTGCAATAGAAAATTAAAAAATAATCAAAAAATCGCCAAGAAAAATTTCTCGGCGAAAAATTGTGCAATTTATATAATTCTTCTTATAGTATTTATTTTGTAATATTTAAGATAAGAAACAGGCTGAACCTTGATTCCGTCACGGGAATTCATTGCATGAACCATTTTTCCGTTGCCCACATACATAGCAACATGGCTGTAATTATTTAAAATCAGTAAGTCGCCGGCCTGCATATTGTTATAACTTACAGCCTTTCCTTTTTTAGCCTGCTGATAAACACTGTGAGTAATATTCACTCCGATTTGATTGTAGCATTGCATTGTAAGTCCGGAACAATCGGTAGCACGGAAGCTTGCTCCGCCCCATACATATCTGCCGCCGTCCATGCTAACTCCGTAATCGACAACTTTTTTTATTTTTGCGGTTCTTTCGGTAACTCTGTGCAGATTTGAGGCAACTTTAAGATATTTTCCTTTGTAAGTACCGCTTTCAAGCTTTATGTAATCGCAATCTGTTTTAATGCTTTTACCTGCAACGGTTTTTCCCTCAGAGCTGTAAAGAACAGCCTGTTCGATTATTTCCTTTGTTGTTTTTGAAACAGCTTTGTATGTACCATTTTTAAACTCGTAAAGCTGTGCGCCTTTACTAATCTGATAATAAGTCTTGCTGTCGGTCTTTAAAGTGATGCTTGAATAGGTTGAAAAAGAACCGTTTTGTACAGCGCAAACTCTTACATTGTAGCTGGTGTTCGGCTTTAAATATGTATTTCCGTCATCAAAAATGCAAAGAAGATTATTGCTTTTCAGATATGACAGCGAATACTTCTTTACCAATTTCCCGTTTATGTAAATTCTGAAATTTGTGTTTCCTGAATAGTCAGAAAGATTATTGATTTTAAGTTCAAGCTTGTTGGAATAACAAACTTTCTTCGCAACTTCGGGAGTGGAAACCAGCGATGCAGCGCTTGCTGAAATCGAAGTATCAATGCCTAAGGAAACATTTTTTAATGGCAGGGCTGTTCCCGTAAAAATAATTGCGGTAGACAAAGCCGTTGTAATCACCTTTTTAATGTTAATATTTATCACCTCTTGGAAAATTTAATGGCAATGCCACTAGTTCATGTTTATTATTATAGCATTGAAATTATTACAATTAGGTAACAACAAGTAACCATTTTGTAAATTACATAGTGATAAAATACAGTGTTCTGTAATTTCTTACGCATCTAATTGTCTATAATTGGTAAAGTGATGTTTGCGATAATTATCTATTCATAAATGTGACCATAAAAAGACATATAAAATCGTTTACAAAAGTTAGATT
>JBJERA010000262.1:0-4792 GCA_051882035.1 Hominimerdicola sp. | reverse complement strand
ATATTTTTTCGACACATTTTATCTCAGGTCAGGCTTATAATTAAATTACATTCTGAATTAAGTACAATAATTGTCAATTATTAATTGCAGAGGGGGGTAGGTTTGAAAATATACTTGGATATACTGCTGATTACCAACGGCATTATGACTATGATTTATCTTGAAGCTTTGGAGAAAATAACTCATAGGAAAGCCCAATCACTGAGATTTTTTGCGGCGTGTTGTCTTGGTGGACTATCCTCGCTGCTGATTGTGGCAGGCGGAACAACTTATTTTTCAGCAGTCATGATAACTCTTGCCAAAGCTGCAAGCATTATTTTAATTCTATTGACTGCATTCAACTATAAAAGCTTTTGGGAATTTCTTAGATATACCGTATTATATCTTGTTATATGTGCAGTTTTTCTTGGAGTAACCTTAGTTATATGGCAGATTTCCGACAGTAAGATCATTTATATGAGAAATTACACCATATACTTTGACATTTCCGTGTTCAAGCTTGTAATTGCGTCTATTGCGGGATACGGTCTGATTTCCCTTTATGAAATTATATGCAGGAAAAGCTTTGACAAGGATGTAAAATACGAAGCTGTTTTTACTCTGGGAAATTACGAAGTGAAAATTCCTGCTATTTCCGACAGCGGAAACAGATTGTGCGATACTTTTTCAGGTATGCCCGTTGTGGTATTTTATTGCAATGAAATGTACTACCATTTTAATCTTGACCACAGCGGTTATGAAAATATGTCGGGATTCAGACTTATTCCATACAATACCATAAACGGCGACGGTTTAATACACGTTACCGCAAAGGGCGAAGTAAGAATAATCGACGACAATGAAAATGAAAAGCTTTTAAAATGCTATGTGGGCATTGTGCCCTCCGAAAAAAACGAATCAAAAGCAATTTTTCATCCATCACTATTAATATAAACTTAAAAGGAGAACATTTATGAAATTAGAGTTGATAAGGAAAAAAATCTGTGATTTTCTTTCAAAGCTTTCCTGCGAAAAAAAAATCGACTGCGTAGATTATATTAACGGAGCGGATTCACTTCCTCCACCGCTAAATAAAGAGGAAGAAGCAAAAGCTTTTGAGCTTTTAAAGACAGACGAAAAAAAGGCTCGTGAGCTTTTAATTGTACATAATCTCAGGCTTGTGGTTTATATTGCCAAAAAGTTTGAATCAACGGGAATCGGTATTGAAGATTTAATTTCCATTGGTTCAATCGGATTGATTAAAGCGGTAAAAACCTTTTGCCCTGATAAAAATATCAAGCTAGCAACCTATGCGTCAAGGTGTATTGAAAATGAAATTCTTATGTTTCTGAGAAAGTCAACTCAGCAGAGGAATGAAATTTCCATTGACGAACCTCTCAACATTGACTGGGACGGTAACGAACTTTTGCTTTCCGATATTCTGGGAACCGACGATGATACGGTAAATCGTGGAATAGAATCTGAGGTTGAAAAAGAATTACTTCTTCGTGAAATTGAAAAGCTTGACCAGCGTGAAAAGCAGATTATGACAATGCGTTTCGGTTTGTCCAACGGCAAAGAGATGACTCAAAAGCAGGTAGCCGACACCGTCGGCATATCGCAATCCTACATATCAAGACTTGAAAAAAGGATTATCAAGTCAATCAGAAGTAATCTTGAAAAGATTTGCTGAATACTTTTTGCAAAAAGAATAATGCTTTCATAGGGACACATTATACTGTGTCCCTATGATTTTTATAATATTTATCCTCCTCCAATTCTTGCTTTATAAGAATAATTATGATATAATATAGGCAATAAATATGGGGGAAGTGTTTTTAAAAATGGTTAAAAAGCTCAAAAAGAAACATATAATCACTATAATAGTATTACTTTTTCTTGTTGTTTTTTTCTGGATACAGAACAATTATCTGACGATTACTTATTATTCCTACGAGAGCAGTAAATTATCTGAGGATTTTGACGGATTCAGAATTGTTCAGATTTCCGATTTGCATAACAAATCCTTTGGCAAGGACAGTAAAAGATTAATAGAAAAAATATCAGGCTTGAATCCCGACATTATCGTTATTACGGGGGATATAGTTGATTCAAATCATACAAATATTGAAACTGCAGTTACATTTGCCCAAAAAGCAACAGAAATCTGCCCTACATATTATATTACGGGAAATCATGAAAACTGGCTTAGTGACGAGGATAAAAACAACGTTTTGGAAAGCTTGGATAATGTCGGCGTAACTTGTCTGGAAAATGAAGCTGTTGAAATATCAAAAGGAGAAAGCAGTTTTTCTCTGATTGGCTTAAATGACGAAAGTCTTGGAGATATTGTGTTGAATAACATTGTAGAAAGCCTTGATGAAAAACAGTTACAGATATTGTTAGCTCACGAGCCTGATTATTTTGCTGATTACTGCGAAAGTGGTGTGGATTTGGTATTGTCCGGTCATGCTCACGGAGGTCAGTTCAGACTTCCCTTTTTAGGCGGTTTGTATGCTCCCGACCAAGGATTTTTACCTGAATACACTGAAGGAGAACACACTGACGGAAACACCACGATGATTATAAGCAGAGGCTTGGGTAACAGTGTAATTCCCGTAAGACTTTTTAATCTGCCTGAAATTGTATGTGTTGATTTGCATACGAATAATTAGTCTTAGGAAAGCACAAAAAGTCGGGTAATTTCATTGAACAAATGCTATAATTAAAGTATCACATAACAATTATGTGGTATGTTTCCAGCAAAGGAAGGGCGAAATAATATGAATGGATGGGCAGAAGGAATTCAAAACGCAATGGAGTACATAGAGCAAAATCTGACGGAAGATTTGCAAATATCTGATATTGCATCAAAGGCTTTTGTTTCTTCATTTCACTTTCAAAGAATTTTCAGCATACTATGCGGATTTACCTTAGGCGAATATATCCGAAACCGCAGGCTTACTCTCGCAGGACAAGAACTTTCTGCCAACAATGCAAAAGTAATTGATATTGCTGTCAAATACGGTTATGACTCCCCTGACAGCTTTGCAAGAGCATTCATAAAATTTCATGGTATTTCTCCTTCTGCTGCAAAAGAAAAGGGTGCAAAACTTAACTCATTTGCACCAATGAAAATTAAACTTACTTTGGAGGGCGGTACTATGTTGGAGTACAAAATTGTTGAAAAAGCGGCTTTTACAGTAATGGGAAGATCAAGAAGTTTTAATACTGAAACTTCATATGATGAAATTCCGAAGTTCTGGCAGGAACATATGCAAAGCGAACATAACAAAATTGTATGCGGTATGTATGGAGTATGTCTTGACAGCGACGGAAAAAATTTTGAATATCTGATAGCGGATAATTATCTCCCTTGGAATGATATTCCTGACGGGTATGTTACAAAAGTAATACCTGCAGGAACTTGGGCGGTATTTCCCTGCAAAGGAGCGTTACCCCAAGCATTGCAGGACGTCAATACTAAAATTTGGACCGAGTGGCTGCCTAACTGTAAAGAATACAAACCTTTTGGCAACTACAACTTAGAGGTGTATTTGACGCCGCCTCAGTCCGATCCTGAGAAAACGTATAGTGAAATATGGGTACCGGTTAAGAAAATCTAAAACTTTCCTTGACATACTTATTATAGTTTGCTATAATATTCAAAAAGATAATATAGGCAACACCGCACAACTACCGCTTAACGGCTTTGCGTACGTCTAACTTGTCAATTTTCCGCCATCTTGCACAGAAACTCCTTGAAATACACAAGTATTCCTGCGTCGTTTCTATACAATCTGACGAAAAATTTTCTGCGTTATCCGCACACAATAGTTGTACGGTATTGCCTATAGAAAACAGTTTAATATTGCTTGCCTTATACATTTAATAATAATCAGCACTTGTTTTTTCAGGAAAACTGATTTTTATAGGAAAGAAGTGATTTTATGGTATCGCAGGAATTAATTGATTTTTCGCTTTTTGGCGTAATTATCATGGGTATTGTTCCATTCATTGCAGGAATAGTTCTTATAAAAATGCAAAAGCTTTGGGGTTCAAATTTTACAGCAGGACTTATTACCGCAGGTGTAGTAGTTATTGTAAATAAAATTATCAGCGTTGTCATTTCCCTTCTTTTTCCGTCAAGTGAAGAAAATGCTTTTTTCTTTACCGAAAAATCAGTGCCTGCAAGCGTTGTGATTATGATTTTGTCGGGAGTTATAACGGCTTTACTAATGTGTGTTTGCGTAAGTATATGCTCCGAAAAGAAATTTAATATGAAAGAGGCTGCGTCATGCGGTTTAGGACTAGGTGTAGGATATTTAATGTCCTCTGCATTCAATCTTTTGGTTATACGACAGAATTTAATTCAGATTGAAAACGGCGGATTTGATTTAAAAGGCTATGAAGCTATTGCAAAAGGATATCTTGACCAGAAAACCATTGACCTTACAAAGCTCGCATACACAAGTATTACCTTTGAGGATATGCTTTCTCAGGTTATTTTTTCTTTTGGAGTTTCCATGCTGTGCGTTGCCTGCGGGATTTTAATTATGCGTGGTATTTATGCCAAAAAGCTGAAATCAGGTGTAGCAGTTTCAGCTGTTACTATCGCTGCGGCAGGAGTAATTTACTGCGTTGTTCCTAGCATTGTGATTGGTTCGGTTATATCTGCTGTAATAGGAATTGCGGTTCTGATTTTAAGCATTAAAACTAAAATCGGCGAAAATAATAATACATAGAACATAAAAAGGTCTGTTGCAAGTTAACAATAACTTCATAAAATCAAACGGGCGGTCAAAGACCGCCC
>JBJERA010000261.1:0-4799 GCA_051882035.1 Hominimerdicola sp. | reverse complement strand
TGCGGCTCATATTCACCGTTTCTGTCACGGGGAATTTTGACATCAACTTCGCCCAACTGAGTTTTTACTGTCTTTTTCGAGTAACCATTTCTGTAGTTTTTTTGAGTACCGGATTCGGCAAATTCAGATACACGCTGACTTTTTTCATAACCTAGCTTTTCTTCAAGTTCTGCTTCCATGACCTGCTGGAGCACATCACTGAACAATTCCTTCATGCTGTTCATGATGTCAGTTGTGCTTGTGAATTTCTGGCTGTTTACAAATTCCTTTAATAACTCTTTTGATGCTTTTTCCATAATAAAAATACTTCCTTTCAGATCTTTTTTCTTGCTCTTAGCTTTGTCTGACTGTAAGTATTTTATTCTTTTTACACAATATTTTTGGGGTCTCACTGCTTCTCAAGTTTGTTCATAAAAACCAGATATATAAACAATCAAAACCACTCGTAAAACGGGTGGTTTTGATTATGTGTGGATACTATATATTTTGGGTTTCTGATTAATATGGTTTTGCGGAATTAGGCAATTAGTAAAAACATATAAATAATGAACTGCTGCAAATTGATTTGTACTCTGCAAACCATCCACTCTTCTCAAGCTCTCCGCAAAACGCTTTTACAAGGCTGTCACTAAAAGATCTGCCTCTGTTAAACTGAGAAGGTTCTTCCAAATCGAAAAATATCGGAAGATCATACTGCTTGCCTTTGAGAACACTCATACATACTTTTATCTCTTTAACAGCGTCAGATGCCGAATTTGCATAGCTGTACCAGTAACCGGTGTTTTCTTTTGATTAAACAGAATATTCCACCGTTTTTTGTGTTTTGCATGTCAATTTTCGGATTTTGCTTGTCAAATAACAGCCTTTTACCGAGATTTTTTCGTAGTGTGTATGATACTGTTTTATTTATCCGATTTTAAAGGGTTACAATTAGGAATTTACGAAAACAAATAAATTCCTATTGTAACCCTCTAAAAGAAAAAAATTTTTTAAGTTAAGTTATAAGATTTGTATACACCATTATTAGCCATTAAGCTTTCGTGAGTGCCTTCTTCGACTATTCTTCCATCTTCAATTACATAAATATAATCACATTTTTTTATAGTGTTAAGTCTGTGAGCGATTATAATACAAGTCGTATCAGATAAAAGCTTGTCTATTGTTTCTTTTATACTGTTTTCAGTAATTGTATCAAGATTGCTTGTTGCTTCGTCCATAATAAGAATATCAGGATTTTTAAGTAATGCTCTTGCAATTGCAAGGCGTTGTTTTTGACCGCCTGACAAGTTATTACCATTTTCCTCAATAACAGTGTTATAACCCATAGGCAGCCTATTTATAAACTCATCAGCATAACAGATCTTACAAATTTCTTCTATCTGTTCGTTTGATATATCTTCATTGCCCATTCTTAAATTATTATAAATAGTATCTGAGAATAAGAATATATTCTGAGAGATATAAGCAATTTTATTTCTTATTGAATCAGGCGAATAATTGTAAATGCTTTTGCCGTTTATTGTTACACTTCCGCTTTCAGGCTCATAGAACGACATAAGAAGCTTTGTAATAGTTGTTTTACCACCGCCGCTTTCACCTACAATAGCTGTCTTTCTGCCTTTTTTAAACGTCATAGACAAGTTATTAAGGACAAGATCTCTGTTGCCGTATCTGAAATTAACATTTTCTAAAGCAATATCACCTGAAAGAGATTTTATATTTTCTTTTTCATTGTCTTCTTTTTTAACATCAAGAATATCATTAAGTCTTTCTGCTGCAACCATTGCTGTCTGTAATTCAGGCTGCAAGTTGATAAGATTTTTTACAGGATCAAGAAAATAGCTTATAAGATAATAGAACATCATTAAATCAGCAATAGAAATTATATTCTTTATACAAAGCCAAGCACCGAACCATAAAAGAACAACTATTCCAATAGATTCAGAAGCTCCGATAAGATTTTCCTGTACATTGTAAATTAAGGATGCTTTTACATTCTTATTTGCAAATGTGTTATAAAGCTTTCTTGTTTTATTTTTTGAAGAATTTTCATAACGATACGCTTTTATTGTTTCAATACCATCTATTGATTCTTTAATGTAAGAAGTAACCTGTGCTTCTTGTTCCATTATCTCATGATTTATGTTTCTAATAGGTCTTTTAAATGAAAACATAATAATTGCATAGATAACCATTACTGTTAAAGTAATGAGTAGCAATTTACCATTTATAAAAAAAAGAACCACTCCACAAGATATAGCCATAATTGTATCAAGCATTATAGTTAGCGTTGCAGATGAAATAGCATCTCTTATTCTTCCTGTATCATTGAATCTTGACATATATTCACCTGTCTTGCGTGATCCATAGAATCCGGCAGGAAGATCAAGCAAATGTTCATAATATTCAAGTGTCAAAGGAATATCAACATGCTTTGCAGTTAATGCAAGCATATATCCACGAAGGATATTTATAAAGATTCTCAAAAAATAAAGACATATAATTGATATACAAACTGTATTCAGATTTTCAAAGATAATTCCCATTTTGTCTTCTATGCTTTCAAGAACACTCATAAACTTGCTTTCGCCTTTGTGCTCGTGTGCATCTTCATGCTCATGTTCATGTTCATCTTCAACGTTTTCTGCATTTTCTTCTGATATTTCTTCGTCCATTGTGGCCATTGTTACGTCTTCAATAACATACTGAAAGACAATAGATCCGAATATGTTTACAAAAGAAACTATAAGAGAAAGTACAAATACTATTGCAAGCATTTTTTTCTGATTTATTATATATCTGAAGAATTTTGAGAATGAACCTTTTTTCTCGTTTACCTTTTTGAATTTTTCATTTACTTCAAATGTTATAATTTGTTTCTGCCATTGTTCTTTGAAAATCTCCAGTGGCATATTCATTATTTTTGATCTTCCTGGATCACCTGTTTTTACTATATTATTTTTTATATCTATATCATAAATAACTATGAAATGTTCAAATCCAAGTTCATTTACAATACGTGCTATAAATGGAAAATTTATTTCTTTATCGTTTATTCCCTGTATAAGCTCATTAATATCGCCTTCAAGAGCGTCTGCATTTAAGCCAATTTCTTGCGCCCCTGTAACAATGCCGTATATATTAGCACCCTGATTATCAACTTTAATAAGCTCCCTAAATTTAGCTATGGTATATTTTGCACCATAATATTCCGATATCATCGCAAGACAAGCTGCACCGCAATCTTTTTCGTCGTGTTGTTCTATATGTGGGTATTTCATGGTTCATCTCCGTATTGTTATAAAAGCCTGTACCTTGGGTACAGGCTTTTATAACATTTAAATATTATTAATAATATGCGTATGTAGTGAATTTACCACTGCACTTGCTACAAAGCCAAACATACTTATATCTTCTGAACAAAGGTTGCTTTGTTACGCTCCATCTCATACAAGCAACATGATTGCAACCACCATTAATTTCTCTTATAGAATCCATAGACATTTTTTTCATAACATTACCTCCATATAAATTCAAATTATATTATTAATAATATAGGTAAGTTGTAAATTTACCGCTACACTTGCTGCAAATCCAAACATACTTATATCTTCTGAACAAAGCCTGCTTTGTTCTGCTCCAAAGACAATATGCAACGTGATTGCAACCGCCATTAACTTCTCTCATTGAATCCATAGACATCTTTTTCATTAATATTCACCTCCTTATTTAGCTACATTATTATCTAATAGACAATTAGGAATTATTAGATGATATTTGCTAATTATTATTTTTTAAGGAATTATTATTTCCTTGATTAGTATTATATAATATATTTTACGAAAAATCCATTCATGAAATATACAAACTTTTGTGCGTTATTTTGTGTACATTACCAATGTTTTAAAATGATAATTATAAAACAAAATAAATAAAATATAAAAATATAGATTTAATATAAAATTAGGTTAAAAATCAACTAATGTAATTAATATATGATATTGATAATCCAACTAAACCTTGCCAGTTTTGGCAAGGTGATACCCCAATTTTACAATGATTTGCTCATAATGCCTTATTGACTGTGGCAAGGTTTAATTGGGGGAGCAATAACACCGCACAACTTGCAAATACAGAGAAAATATGATATAATAAAGCTATGAAAAGTACAGTACAAACAACGCTGTACGGCGATGCAATGCAGAACGCAAAAACGAACAAAAAACAATTTCTCGAGAAAATGGATGCCCTTATACCATGGCAGGATTGGGTTTCTATATTAGATCCGATTTATTACGAAGGGAAAGTCGAACAGAAACCATATGCAATCGAGCTGATGCTGAGGATATACATTTTACAAAACTTTTATGACCTTGCAGATATGGCTGTTATGAACGAGATTCTGATACCCCAAAAAATATTGTGTAAAAAGAATAAAATACTTCCAAACAGACAAAGCTAAGAGCAAGGAAAAAAAGATCTGAAAGGAAGTATTTTTATTATGGAAAAAGCGTCAAAAGAGTTATTAAAGGAATTTGTAAACAG
Organism: Hominimerdicola sp.; assembly: GCA_051882035.1. Classification (GTDB taxonomy): domain Bacteria; phylum Bacillota; class Clostridia; order Oscillospirales; family Ruminococcaceae; genus Hominimerdicola. The sequence continues at coordinate 254 of JBJERA010000261.1, read as the reverse complement.
CCAGAAATTCACAAGCACAACCGATATCATGAACAGCATGAAGGAGTTGTTCAGCGATGTTATCCAGCAGGTTATGGAAGCAGAACTTGAAGAAAAGCTGGGTTACGAAAAAAGTCAGCGTGTATCGGAATCTGCCAAATCCGGTACTCAAAAAAACTACAGAAATGGTTACTCGAAAAAGACAGTAAAAACTCAGCTAGGAGAAGTTGATGTCAAAATCCCCCGCGACAGAAACGGCGAATATGAGCCGCAGA
>JBJERA010000260.1:0-4864 GCA_051882035.1 Hominimerdicola sp. | reverse complement strand
ATTCCTCCTGCATAGCCTGCGCCCTCTCCGCATGGATAAAGGTTTTCAATGCTGATTGAGGTCATTTTTTCATTTCGTGTAATGCGGACAGGGGAACTTGTTCGTGTTTCAGGGGCGGATAAAACAGCGTTTTTGTCTTTAAAACAAGCCATTTTTCTGCCAAACTGCTCCAAGCCCTCAGTCATCATATCGGTGACAAATTTAGGAAATATCTTGCCGTAATTAACTGCTTCAAGCCCCAGAGCATAGGTTGGATCAATATTACTGTTAATATTTGGTTTGCCTTCAAGAAATCCGCCCACAGTTGTTCCCGCAGCCTTGTAGGAACCTGTGGCTTTGTATGCGTTCTGCTCGATTTTTCGGGCAAAAGCTATTCCGTCAAGAGGATTTTTCCCGAAATCATCAGGGGTTACGGCAACTACCAACGCTGCGTTTGCGTTTTCACCGTCACGGGCAAATTCGCTCATTCCGTTTGTTACAACACCGAATTGTTCCGATGAAGACGGAACAACCGTTCCGCCGGGACACATACAGAATGTATAAACTCCTCTGCCTTCTTTATTTCTCCATGAAAGCTGATATTCGCCTTTTGGGAGCAAAGGATTGCCTGCGTGTTTTCCGTAAAGACTTTCCTCCACAGCTGATTGCTTATGCTCTATTCTTGCGCCGACAGAAAAAGGCTTTGATTCTAGGAAGATATTTTTCTTGTCAAGCATTTCAAAGGTATCCCTTGCGGAATGTCCAAGAGCAAGCACCAATGCAGAAACTTTTTCTTCTCCGCTTGTACAGAGGATTTTATCAGCCTTGTTGTTTTTTACATAAAAATCTGAAAGCTTGTTTTCAAACCGAACCTCGCCTCCGCACTCAATAATTTTCTGGCGAATCGCTTTAACAATATTCCTTAAATTGTCAGTGCCTATATGAGGCTTTGCCTTGTGAAGAATTTCTTTTGGAGCACCAAATTCAACAAAACGTTCCATTACATATCGGCACAGAGGGTCTTTGATTCTTGTGGTAAGCTTTCCGTCGGAAAAAGTTCCTGCTCCGCCCTCACCGAACTGAACGTTTGAATTTATATCAAGCTGACCTGTTCTCCAAAATTCAGAAACTGCGGCTGTTCGCTTTTCAACCTCTGAACCTCGTTCGAGAATTATTGGCTTATATCCATGTTCCGCAAGCACAAGTCCGCAAAACATCCCCGCAGGACCGAATCCTGCAATTACAACTTTTCCGTCAGCCTTTTTATCAGAAATCACTGGATTGAATGAACTTCCGCTTACAAAAGTTAAAGAACTGTCAGCGGAGCATAGCTTTTGCTCTTCCTTTTCAGAGCCAAGAGTGCAAATAATCGAATGAACGAAATGAATATCGTTCTGATTTCTTGCATCAAGAGAAGTCTTGTATACATGGCAATCATAAGCCTTGGATTTGTTATTTTTTAGCTTTTTCAGCGCCTTTGAAATGATTTGTTCTTCTTTTGCGTCAAGGGGGCATTTTATCTGATTTATGATTATTGGCATGATTTTCCTCCTTTGAAACTGTACAAAACTAAGACGGGCGGTCAAAGACCGCCCCTGCATATTTGAATAAAAAGTTATTATATTTGTTCTTATTCGCTTTCATCAACAACAACCTGAACATCATACTTTCCGTAACACCAGACATTGTTATATCCTTTTGCATAAATGATTGCCTCACGGGAATAAGAACCTGTGTCAACAATATCGCTCAAATTAATTTCAGCATAAATATCCGAATCGGAAAGCTTTGAAATAATCTCCTCAGGACCATAAATTTCAACATTTGTAAGCTTTTGCGTTTCTATTGAAGTCTTACGTCCGAGAGGCGAATTCTTTACAGAAATTCTGTCGGAATCAATAGTAAAAGTCTTTGACGAATATCCCGTGCTGTCAAAAGTAACGGTAACAACATCATTGCCCGTCTGATTGATTTCTCCCGAAGAAATCGGAATATCAAAATCAAAACTATTTTTCAGATTTATGCTTGAAAGAGGAATAGTGCCTACGGTAATTGTTTCAGTATCCCCAGCATTTAGATTAGGTGATATTACTGAAATTTTATCCTGCGAAAGAGTTATAGGCAGACTATTTACGTCGAAATTTTCAGGACAGCCTGAAATATCAACTTTCAGATTAGCGATTTTCTTTTTGTAAACCGTAAATTTAACGTCAAAATCAGTTTCTTCCTTAATGGTAAATTTTGAAGAATCAAGTGCGTTATCGTCTGCATCATAGAAAACTATTTTATCTGTTGAAATAGTTGTATCATCTTGAATTTTTTCGGATTTTGCAATCTGAACCACAGCTTTGCTTAAATTCTCCAAATCCTTTTCAGCACCCTGAACCGTTATTTCGGCAGGAGTAACTGTTGTGCCTTTCAGCGTATAACCTTCAACGGCGCTGATGAGCGGAGCTTCGGCTGTAAGAGCAACCGTCTTTTCAGTTATTCTGTCAAAATTAACGCTTACCGTAGACGGAGTAACCGAAACGACCGTACATCTGTCGGTTGAATGGGTAGACTTAACTTCAATATCAAGAGTATAAGAACCCTCTTTTGTTACGTTGTCAAGATTCACCGATGCAATAAGGTCGTCAGCCGTATAACCTCCTATTTCATAGTTCATTCCTTTAATTTCAACGTCAACCGTAAGGTCTTTTATTTCGTTCAAATTAAGTACGGAAAGACCTTTTTCGGCGGCAACAGACCCCTCTGTGTCAAACGTTACATGGACATTATTAATGGTTCTGCTTATAGTCGGATACTGAGTAATTGAAAGTGCAAACCATATTATAATTGCACAAACCACCGCAAGAATACGCAAACCAAAATCTGCACTGTGTTTTTTTTCTTTGTTGTCGGTGGATTTAAGCTTGTTTTTTACTTCTTCCATTTTGAAATCACCCTTCCTGCAAAAGAATTTTCTCTCATGGAATTGTTCTTGGATTCAGGCATAAGACGGCTTTTCAGAAGCTTTTTGAGAGATTCCTTTGTGAATCCTCTGGTAAGCTCGCCGTTTTCTGCAACGGAAATAGTCCCCGTTTCCTCCGAAACAACTATTACGATGGCGTCGGAATTTTCGCTCATGCCAATAGCTGCTCTGTGACGTGAGCCAAGCTGTTTATTAATAAGCTCCTCTTTCTGAGGCTTAGGCAGAAAACAGCCTGCCGCAAGAATTATTCCGTCACGCATAATAACCGCACCGTCATGGAGAGGAGTATTCGGAAAGAAAATATTACCGAATATTGCGGCTGACGGAGTACAATTAAGAATGGTTCCCGTATCAATCTGTTCACCAAGCTTTGTTTTCTGCTCGCAAATAATCAAAGCACCCGTGCAAGTGGAGGACAAATTCTGCGCAGCGTCGCATATCGCATCGATTGCAGTTTTCCATTGCTCGTCCGAGTCACCGCTGTCATTAGGCGAGAAAAAGCTAAATTCTGTAATTTTAGTACGTCCAAGCTTTTCAAGGATACGTCGCAGTTCAGGCTGGAACAGAATAATAAGTGCCAGAAAACCCCATTGGAAGCAAAGTTTCAGCAGATAACGCATTGTCTGGATTTTGAAAACTACCGACAGCAAATAGCAGGCGATTAGAACCAAAATACCCTTTGTAAGCTGCTGAGCCCTAGTTTCTCTGATTAGCTTAATACCGTGAAAAATCAAAAAAGAAAGTATAGTTATATCAATAATATCGTTCAGACCAATTGATTTAAAAACGCCCCACACCGCATTGACAGTGGAAGCAATAGTTTCGAGCATAAATATTAACACCCTTTTCTTTGTAGGAAATCCGTGCGTTACAACAGACGCACTATACTATTTTTATATTATAACACAATTAGAAAAAAAGTACAAGAGTTTAGAATAAAAAACTTGAATTATAAATTTATTCATTTTATACTTGACAAAAATAAAAAAAGGTTGTAATATATAAATATACTTATTATAATTATAGGAGGAAAATTTATGGATCAGTTTTTTCAGACCGTAAATAAATTCTACAAGACTATTCTTAAAATTGCTTTGGGTGTTCTTGGTGCAGTTGTTACTCTCGGTGCAGGTTATGGTCTTTCTGCAATGAAGGCTCTTAAAACAACATTTACCGGCGGCGGTGGCTGGTACACATTCCTTTTGGTAATTTATTGGATTGCTGTTGTTGCTGTTATTTTGTGCGGTATTTATAAGCTAGTTGAATATCTTATGAAGAATGGTTCAAGTAATGGGAACAATAATTATGCTCAGAATAATTTCAATCAGCAGATGAATACTGGTTTTAATTCACAGCAGCAGGCTGTTCCTCAGGGTGAAAAATTCTGTGCTGTATGCGGTGGAAAAATTCCTGCCGGCAATCAGTTCTGCCCTAACTGCGGCAATAAAATGTAATTGATTTTTGTTTTACATAATAACATGAAATCCGTTGTACAATTTGTACAGCGGATTTTTCAACTGTATGGGCAATATTTAGATTGTTATTTAATTGACAAGATAATAATATTGTTATATAATATTATTTGTGTATTTTGCAAGAGCATTACATAAAAAATATTGCTTTTGACAAAAACGAAAACAGACAGAAAGAGGACATAAAATGTTCAGAAAATTGAATAAGAAACGATTTAAAATTTTGGCAATTTTTATACTTGCGTTAATGGTCAGCGCATGTATAATTGGAGGAAGGAAAGTTTATGTAAGCCGATTGTGTGCAAAGGCTTATGATATTAATACTTTGAAAAAGTCAGTTCTTGACGAAATAGTTGATGATGATGTCAAGAATTTGATGATTGTGGCTCACCCCGATGACGAGGTTTTGTGGGGCGGAGGACATTTGATGACGCAGGATTAT
>JBJERA010000259.1:0-4869 GCA_051882035.1 Hominimerdicola sp. | reverse complement strand
TATCAGGAATTAAGTCGATCAGATTCTGATATTGATCATTATTTGCTTCATTGCCGAGACCTATAAAGCATATATTTTTATCACTGATTTTTTGAGCTACTTCGTTAATATTTTCCTCTGAATCAAAACCTTCTATTATGCTGTCACTCAAATTAATTACATATCTGCTGTTTTGACTTTCAAAATTGTAATTATCTAAAATATTAGAAAGTTTTTCACCTGTTATGGTTTGCATTGTTATATTGGCAAATGTAAAATATGATCTTTGAGAGCATCCATGACTAGCGTGACTGGTTATCGGACCATATCCGTTACCATATATCGCAGGCAATTCATAATTATCAATGATAAGATTTTCATCATCCCACAATGAAATATATTTGCTGTCAGCAACTATCTTGATGTGATGCTCATCATATACATTAGAAAATTTAAAAGTCTGCATGAGTGTTCCGACCGTTGAACTATTTCGGAAACTATTAAGATTTACATTATCAAGCCTATATAATCTCAATCCACCTGACGTTATGAGAACATAATATCCACTGATCGTATCTTCATCAATAGTTGTATTAAATAAGAATCCTCCGCCATTCATACTATGCCAGTCGGTCTTATCACGCTGAATATCAAAGTTAAATATCTTCTGAGACTTGTTTTCATCAGGAACTAACAGAAAATCCTTATAGGGAACAGCAGTATATCCGAGCATTTTTATGTTATCGCCGTCATATACAATGTGCTGTGTATATGGATCCTGCGTGTTGAAGTTAGGATGGTCATACTCGATCCAAGCAAAGGTATCCTTTGCTGAAAGATAAGATGTTGATACATTACTGAGATTTACGACATATCCCATTTTTTCAAGCTTATCTTTGATAGCTTCAATTTGAACTGCGTATTTTTCAATAAGCTCCGTATTCTCAGAAGAAGTTGTAAATATCAGATCGACAACTCGTTCATCACGAAGATTGATCGTTACATTTGCATTATCATCAATTTCCGTCAGATAATCCTTATCGGTGTCATAAGTTATAGCTACGCTCTTGTCTGATACGAAGTAGTTGGTAGTAGTCTGAGCTATCTGCATATCATTGGACATAAGTTCGGCTTTTATGATATATGCGTTTCGTTCGGAAGTATCAGGAGTAAAGCTGCCTAATACAATGGAATTCATTGCTACATCAGCTTCTGAAACCGCAACAGTATTTTCTGAAAGCATTTCACCCGATACGTCTATTACAGTCCAGTTTACAGAAAGCTTATCTCCCTCGCTGAAGTTGCTGATGTCAAATTCTGCTGTCACTTCAACCGAATCTTCATCACCTACTCGCGAAAAAGGCTGACTTAATGCGAGAGTAATGCTGTTTACAGCCAAGCGATGCTGAATTCTAAATGTCTGTTCAAGAGAGGTAACTATTTCATCATTTGATGTACGAATTATCTCAGCACGAACGGTATACTCACCATCAGCATAATCGGCTGTATTCCAAACAGAATTTTCACCATCCAATGGGATTACTGTACCATCCGGTGTAATGATTGAAACATCAAGATGTGCCTTTTCGATTTCATACTCATTGAGAACGCTGATATTCACATTTTCATTGGAATTAAAAGCGGAAACGACATAACCATGGTCATTTGTAATTGAAATTCCGTCGATTTTAGCCACCAAAGCGTTCTGTTCTCTTACAAGCAGTTCAAGAAACAGTGCCGTTGCCATAGGATCGTCGAATACACCGCCATTTTCAGCCTGCAAATCATAATACGGTGTCACATTATAGCGACCGTCTCTTTTAAGCCTATAGAGTGCTGTATAGAAATGCTGATACACTTGATCAAGATTGTTTTCAGATAGTTCGCTGATTGCAGGAAATACTGAATCAAGATATTCATCAAGAGCAGTAAATGTATCTTCCAGCTGATAGGAAAGCAACGGATTTACATTTACCGTGTCAACGAGAATGTCAGCAATCTCAGCAGAGAGATACGCATTTGAGCTTAGTCCCTGCTGATAGCCAAACCCTCCGTCCTCGTTCTGGAGAGAGGATATGTAGAGAGCAGCATTTGTCATTGCTTCCGTCTCGCCTATATCGGTAAGGGCCTTTAATGCAAGCTTGGTGTCGATGATGTCACCAGCATAACTTTTGTCAAGACCAAAACTCCCATCGGAATTCTGATTTCTTAATATATACTCGATATATTCCTCTTCCTGAAAAAAATCAAGAATAAGATATTTGGAAACAGTATCTGTATTAAAACAATTAGGCTCAGAGTAAGGAATCAGATCAAGGATGGCGTTTGCTCGGCTAATAGTTTGAGTGCTATCACATGATTTACAGATGTAATTTATGCTTTCAAGACAGGAAGCATAATCACAGTAATTTGTTTGTAGATCCTCCATGTTATCAGTATACTCAGAATAGATATAGTCAAATCCATTTAAGTAACTTATCATGCTGTTATTTGCATCCATTGCATACGCAGAAAGATGAAATCCATTGCATGATCCCCCTCCAATTAATTCCGTACAAATTGCAAAAACGGAAAGGAGAGATAACAACTTATTGTGTACTTTCATTATTCACCTCATTGATAATATTATTATATTTATCAATTATTATGCTCAGCCTTCTTTTAAATTCTATCTTTTCATCGTTATCAGACCATTCATAATCATCGATTTTTTCTTTGCACGTTACAATTATACGTTGCAGTATTGCTTTATTTTGTTTGACAATCGTTGTATCGGTATCAACGATTTTTTCCAGAAGTTCTCCTGGAAAGCAATCACCAACTAAGGGATCGTTAGTCAGGAAATCAAGTGCTTTACTTACCGCTAAATCAAGGAACTTTCTCTGTCTAATCATTCTGATCACATCAAATGTTGTTAATTCATCTTCTTTTTTTTTCAAAAGGTCATTATACCAAATTTGTAAAGCATACTGCGCATTCTGAATCGGTCTACGTTGATATATCTGTCCAATAGTCTTACTCATATGCCTCAATACCTCCAAACGCTTCAAATAATTCCCAGATTCTGAAGATATAATCCTCTGCTGTTTGGTGAGCATTTTCAAGAGTAATACGTGCAGATTCACTCAAGTTAGGATTTTTCAGATTTCTTCCTAAAGCTTCATATACTCTATATAGCCCTTTATATGTATCTAACATTTCTTGTAAGTGATTCCAATATCCGCCTTCTCCATCAGGAATAGGATCACCTTGTAAATCTCTTAAAGTGCCACTAAAATCTGTATCTTTCAGATGATCATTAATAAGGTTATCAAGTTTTTCGATATTTTTTGCCTGTGTTCTGGATAATTCTACAGGTTCTGGTTGAGGATCATATCCTGCGCCCGCATTATGAACTCCAAGCGACTGAATTCCTACAAAATAAGTATGATCATTAGAGACTCTAAAATTGTATACTTTTATTGGAGATTCAAGTATTTCATGCTGAATTTTCTCAATTATTACATAGTCTCCATTAATACTGAGCAGAGCGTCACCAGCTCTTAAATCAACAGCATTGGTAAATCCCTTTTGTGGAACATAAAACGGATGATCTGGTGTGGAACGTATTGCCTCTGTACCAATATTAATATTGACGAGTTCAGTAGTTTCTCTTACAAAAACTTCTTCAACAGTGTTTTCGGATACAGACTCGGTAGTTTCGTCAAAACTATAAACCTTATCTCCTGCTTTAATTTCTTCGATGGGAATGTAGCCATAAGGGGTTGAAATCAGCGTTCCAGCAACAAAGCATTTACCATTTTTGCAAGCTTCCTGAGCTTCCGAGCTTGCTTTTGCTTCTGTTTCAGCTTTTGCTTCTGCACTTTCACCAGAAGAAGAGTCCATCCATTTACCTATACCATGTAATGCACCTATGGTAAAGCCAAAGGATGCTATTTCAATCATTCCTTCTTGGAATTCACGAACATCAAATTCATCACCTGAAAAGGCATTATATAAATGAGTTCCTATACTATATCCTGCAACGAACGACATTACACATCCAAATATAATCATCGGAATTGCTAACTCCGGAACTAAAGCAACCAACCCCATACATAATAGCCCAATGCCAACGCCTTTTATTACATTCCACACAGTTTTCCCAAGAACTTCATACCAAGTCATAGCACCGCCAGCCATTCCGCCTGAAATCATATAACCACAAGCGTATGTATCAGGATCAAGCACCATATATCCTACGCCTGACCACTGATTGATTTCAAGTTCATGTTCGGGAATAATAATTATCTTGCCAGCATTGACCGAGGATTGAATTTCACTGATCAATTGGTTAGAGAATGTTATCTGTGAAAGTTCACTTTCAAGGTTTTCTTTAGTAATATAGTGGATAGGTATATTATTCTGCTGAGCATACTGTAACGCTTTAATTGTTGAAACTGATTCAATACCTGTAACCTGCTCTAAAACACCATGTTCCATTGCAGATGCATACATACCAGCTTCAAGCATAAACTTCTTTTCTGATTCATTATTGTTATCATTGGAAACGACACAATGTACATCGTGTCCAATATCAAGGAATATACCGCCTTCTTTTATTTCGGAAGGTACACCGAATGTATAGGTAACATTAGCATTAAAGCCAATTATCCCCACACTAAGTGAACGTGTAGCTGTTACATTATGAACTCCTGCAACAACTTCATTATAAGTATCAAGCTGAAAGAAATACATTTTGCCTACTGCATACAGCATTTCTCCCATATACTCATCTGTATACGCATTTCCTTCGGTCATATCAGTTGAAAAATTATCAACTACATCCTTGATATTCTTTGCTTCAATCTCAGAGACACTACCATAATCCAATACAATGGAATACATACC
>JBJERA010000258.1:0-4909 GCA_051882035.1 Hominimerdicola sp. | reverse complement strand
CTGTTGCTTTCACCCTGTAACATATCGTCCTGCGAAAGACGACAATATAATGCTGTAATCTTGTCTGTCATAATTAACCTCTCTTTCCAACAGATACAGCAAGCTATGTAATTCTATTTTAGCGCACACTATAGAAATTTTCAATGCGCCAAAATACCAATCTTACACCGCCTGCTTCTCAGGTTCTTGTCCGGATTCACCGAGGAATTTTTCACTCTCACGAATAATCAGCCTTTTCAGAATATCCGAAATGCTCTCCTGAGAAACAGGATTAAAAATGGTTTGTACCAAGTAAGTGGTGTGTCCAATCTTGTATTCGGACGTTCCGTTAAAAGTTGTTTCTGCCTTTTCTCTTTCTACGGCAGTATTGATAATCCAACTAAACCTTGCCAGTTTTGGCAAGGTGATACCCCAATTTTACAATGATTTGCTCATAATGCCTTATTGACTGTGGCAAGGTTTAATTGGGGGAGCAATAGTATTTTTATTCATAGCGAATTTTACTCCTTTAGCTTCTCTGTCTCTATGCTTTAGAGCCGAGGGCTTCGCTTTCTATCTCTCACCCTCATAATAGCCGTAAGATCGGCTCAGTGTTTTGAGCCGACTGAGTATTTTACGGCTATGTTTTTTGTTGACGAAGTTTTTTAATCCTCGTCACCATTTGAATTGTCATAGAACGAAATATCATTGTCCTCATCTTTATCAGAATGTGAAATGCTGTTATCAGCATTTCCACCGCTGACCAGTTTCAGCAAGTCATCATCGGACAGACCGCTTGCACGGAGTTTCTCCAAAAGCTGATGTTCCGAGGTGATGATCTCGTCAAGCTCCCTAGGCTTGCAGTTGTACTCCTCAGCCATAGCAAGACGGGAGACTTCTTTAAGTTTATCCTCAAGCGTTTTCTTCTTCGCTGTATCACTTGCGATACGCTTTTCCAAAACTTTGATTTTCAGGATGAGCTGATCTCTTTTCTCTGTATAGATACCCATTCAAAAATCACGACCTTTCATTTTTGTTCTGAACAAGTCAGCACCAAGTGACAAGAGCCGACCTGCTATGTTCACATTATAGCGCGCTCTACATCTGAAATACAAGCCGCAATGCGCACAAACTTTTACGGGACAATCTGGGAAATTCAACCGAGGAATTTTTAATCTCCACTATTGAAAAATGCGGTATTACGCCATTTTGGCTATTAGTCATTTTGACCGGGCATTTTTTTGACTTGAAAATATTTTTGAGATAGATATTGACGTGATTGGGATTGTGCGCTATATTGATTATTAGGAGCGACGAAATAGAGAAAATCGCACAGCTCCAATTCTCGAAAACGAGAAAAATAACCGAGCCAAAAGGCTCGGAATAGATGAACGCACCGGAGGGGCGTTCTCACTCCCAGCAAGCACGGTAACGTGTGGGTACAAAACCCTAAAACCCACACATTACAAGGCTTGTGAGAGGGACACCCCTCAGACCCCGAATCAAAAAAACAGAGAAAGGAAAAACAGAAAAAATGAATGAAGGAAACAAGCGTAATCTGTATCTGAAGGTAAGAGTAAGTCAGGCAGAAATGGACGCCATCAAGAAGAAGTTTGAGAACAGCGGTATGCAAACACTCAGCGGATTTGTGAGAGCGATGATCTTTGAAGGGAATATAGTTCAGGTAAACGAAAACGAACTTCGCAAGATTTATAAACTCGCCGGAAATATCGCCAGCAATATTAACCAGATTGCTGCACGGGTAAACAGCACTCACAATATCTATGAAAATGATATTGCCGAGATTAAGGAGAGCGTAAACAAGCTCTGGAAGCCGTTGAACTTTCTGCAAACTAAGGTGTTGCAGTTAAATCATTAAGCATAACATAAAAGTGCTGTCAGGAGTTTTCCCGACAGCACGAAAAGCTGATATGTGCGCCTTATACTGGATTATCTTTTGAAATTGCTGCGCACTGCACAAGAATTATTACAATCTCTCCATAGAGCTGGACTCTGAAATCTGAATAGGCTATAATATAGCTACAATAATTCATGGAGGTGCGATATGTTAAAATATCCCGAATTGGCAATGCCCCGAAGTAGCAAAGTCACAACGGTTTATAATGGCAAGCGTGAGATATGGGAGGAATACGAAGAAGCAAAGGCATATTTCCTTGAACTCATGATGTCCGCCGAGGGCGAAGAGCGTGACCGAGCTGAATGCGTTTACATTCAGCTCATACATGGGCTGGATGAGTGTTCTGACGAGGATGAGTAGTCAAAAAAAGCGAGTTGTCGAAAACGGCAGCTCGCTCTTTGTTATACAAGTAACTATTCAATTATATGAGCAAGGATTTTCAACTTCTTCTCACGATCAATAATACTTCTGTTAGAATTAATATTGCATATCAAAAATGGAGATTTATTATTTGATCGAATAAACAGTTTAAAAATAGTGCTGAAATTTCTAGCCTGTGTCTCATTGATAGCATTTGCAATCTTAATGATTTCATCTTTATTATGATCATCTAAAAATACAAACAACTTTCCTAATAAACCGACAAGCATATCGGAAATTTGAATATACTTACATTCTGCTGATTTTATAAAGTGATAGTTTTTTAGTATTTTGTTGTTATCATGCAGAACTACATTCTTCAGCTGTTTTTGAATATTAGGCTCTTCATCAAAATGGTTTTCAGACTCGCTAAAAATACAAATTCTGTTTAAATAGAATTGATAATATTCTTCTATTAATATATATGGTGCGTTATTTTGAATGAAAACCAATTCGTTATTTTTCTTTGCTTTTATAAGCTCATCGCAAATTACGCCAAGAAAATAGGATATATTCTTTTTCTTAATAAGTCCCACTAAATCATCCACAAACTGAGGAACATCAGTTATATTAGGATATTTATGTTGGTAAAGGACTTGTATTATTTCATTTGTGTTTGCTACAACATAGTTAAACAATGCATTTTTCAACTCTCGATTACATCTGCTGATGATTTCAGAACCAAGAGAATCAACAATATCAGCTAACGAATAGTATAAATTGTTTAATGTTAGAAAATGAATATATACACCGCTACCATCTAACCAAGATAAAAACTCAGATACTCTCTGACTTTCAATAAAGTTAAGAAAATCTTTGCTTTTGTGGTATAGGTTTTTAAACTTTAATTCAGACTGTTCTCCCTCAACAAATCCCAAACTAGAATACAATTGTGCCATTATATTTTCGTCAGGAGAATCCCCAAATGCTATACCGCCCAAAATAAAATTCTTATAAACGGCATTAGAATCGTTAAAACCTTTTTCTGTAAGTGTGAACTTTCTACAATTTCCAGTTTCATCATAATAAAAAGTCATTTTATCGTTAAAAGGCGGAAAACCTTGAATATTCATTTTATAAATTTCTGCATCAATATCCATATAATTCGCCCCTTTACTTCAAAAGTCTATTAATATGATTGAGTATCATCAACTGATCTCCGTCATCGAGCTGCTTCATCCCCTCAACAGCTTTCCGTATCAGCTCAGGGTTAGAAATGCTGTCATCGAAGAACTCCGCAGGCGTGATGCCGAAGTAGTCACATATCGCAAATAGCTCCGACAGCGGAGGCAAGGACTTGCCCGATGAAATATTGTAGATATATCCACGGCTATGACCAAGATCATAGCTCATCTGATACTCCGATACGCCCTTTTGCAGACGGAGCTGAGTAATCCTATTCCTTACAAAATCGTCTGTCATAGCAAAATCACCTCTTACTACTATGATACAGCAAAAGAAATCTACTATACTCAAAGAAAATATGTTATTTGCTCTTGAATAATCTTTTGATATATGTTACAATCAAGATATATTAGATTGTTCTTGTTGAAGTATCATTAGAAAGACGTGTAATGACATTTTAAGGTGATAGCTATGGATATATATACCGTCAGTTTCTTTGGACATCGTGAAATGGAGAGAGCATCGGAAATCGAAGGCAGTCTCAATCTACTCTTACATGACTTCATAACACAAAAGCAGTATGTTGAGTTTCTGGTCGGTCGGGACGGAGAGTTTGACTTGTTGGTAGCTTCGGCTATCAAACGAGCTGTCAGGCAATATGGTTATGTAACACTTCGCTTATTCTTGTTCTGCCGTACATGAAAGCTGAGTATCGTGACAATGAACAGAGCTATCTGAACTACTATGATGAGATGGAGATATGTTCGGAAGCATCCTATGCACACTATAAATCTGTTATATAAGTACGCATTAGGAGTATGGTTGAGCGTTCTGATCTGGTCGTGTATTGTATTCAGCATACAAGCGGTTGAGCGTATAAAATGCTTTGAAGCAAGGGAAACAGATCAGAAACCTATCTGATAGCAAACTATCTGATAGCAAACTTTGATTCCGGTGGGATTAAAGTTAAGGATACACGAGAAGTGGAATCTATTTTTACATTGTATAATTATGGCAAAACCAATTGACTTTTTCACTAAAATTGTGGTATAATATATCATGAATAATTGTAATTTGTCACATTGCAAATTTTGATTATTTGTTCAGGGGTGATATAATGTTAACAAGATGCCATCTGCTTAACAGGCTAATATCATTGATGTTAGTTGTTTCGATTTTGCTTATGACCGCCGGCTGCTCTAACGCACCGCCAACTCCTACTATTTCCGATGCAAATCCACAGACAATCACAGAGAATATTGAGATTGAGAACGTAATTACCGAAAATGAACTGCACGAATTCATAACAACGGAGATTTATCTGGAAGAAATAGTTCTCGCTGAGGACAAGATTTCTGAACTGTTACTTGAAGAAGAAACTATCACCGAAGTCATGTGCTGTAAAACCATATATGTCCCACAGGAGCATATAGAGGATTTTGCGGAAAACAGCCAAACGACTCACCT
>JBJERA010000257.1:0-4916 GCA_051882035.1 Hominimerdicola sp. | reverse complement strand
GACAATCCTGTAAAGTAGTAGCGATAGTTATACCTGTTCCGTCCTGATTTCCAGCGGTAAGAGAATTTCCCCATAAATTTACAATCTTTTCAATTTGTGCTGTTGACGGTTCGGTTATTTCAAAAGTTTTTATTTCTGTACCTGTATAATCTCCCATTCCGGTGATTGTTATAGTAGCAGTTCCAATCTCGACATTATCGGAATATGCAACCTTGTAATCGACCGACTCAACTAAATTGGTTCCGTTATACTTAACAGTTACCTGAGGGGTAATAGGCTCGCCCGTATATTTTTCGGTGTAAGAAGAAAGAGTAATTGTGCAATCGGAAATATTTTTTGTATTACCTACGATTTCAAAAGTCTTGGTTATTGAACCGGTATAATCTCCTCTGCCTGCAATTATTACAGAGGCAGTTCCAACTTCAATATTATCCTGATAACGCAGAACATAGTCCGTATTAGCTGTAAGCGTTGTCGAACCGTCCTTAACTGTTACTTTTGGTTTGTTTGCATTTCCGCTGTACACATATTTGGTTTTGCTGAGTGTTACTGTGCATTGTGTGATATCTATTGTTCCGAGAGGCTCAATAGTAAAATACTTAGTAACCGAACCCGTATAACTTCCTCTGCCTGCAATAACTACGGACGCAGTTCCAGCCTCAATATTATTCACATATCTCATTACATAATCTGTATTTTGGACAAGTACAGTTGAACCGTTTTTAATAGTTACTCTCGGCTTGATTATAGAGCCTGTGTAAAGATATTTTGTTTTGCTCAATGTGATATCACACTTTGACAGCGGTGTATATGCCGACTCGGTAATTTCAAAGTTTACAATCTGTGAACCACTGTAATCTCCTCTGCCTGCAATCTTTACGGAGGCTGTTCCAACCTCTGTATTATCAAAGTATCTTACAACATAGTCAGTACCGCTTGTGAGAACTTTTTCCCCCGCTTTAACAGTAACCTTTGGCTTTTGAGCATAGCCTGTGTATTCCAAAGAATTATTTGCAAGGATAATTTCGCAATCGGCAATATCAGTAATCTCAGCCTCCTGAATAATGAAAGTCAGAGTTATCGTTCCTGTATATTTCCCGATACCTTTAACAATTACCTTTCCGTTTCCAACATTGATATTATCCTTGTAAGTAACAGTATAATCTTCTCCGGATACGAGAGCAGTTCCATCTTTTTCAACAATTAGCTTAGGCTTGATTTTACTTCCGGTATAGTCAAAGGACTGCTCCGTAATTTTAATATCTATCGAATCGTCACTCAAAGAAACTTTCTCAGCGTCCATTGGATATGTTTTCAAGTCAGGAAGACTTTCAAGAGTTACCGCATTTTCATTTTGATAGACATCAACCCACATATCATTTTCGGTATATTCTTCGCTTGACGCACTGAAATCACCGCTCCATGTACAGAACCATGACCATTTTGTATTATTTGAAAAAGCTTGGTCAATATTAAAAAGACAGCCGTTTTCGGTCATTGCAATAAGCTTGTTGCTTTGAGAATATTTGGTCAGTTCGGCAAACTTTGAGGATTGAGGGTTATAAACCTGATTGCCCGGATAAATATCTTCCCCGATAATATCAACAGTTTCATCTCCTGGATACCAGTCAGGGTCTTGTCCATTCCATACCCAGATAAGATTGTTAAGTCCATGCTTGTTAGTAAGTCTGTCATATACAAAATTCCATAGCTTTTTATATGTTTCAGCGCCGTATGCTCCCCACCAGAACCAGCCGCCGCTTGCCTCGTGAAGTGGTCTGAAAAGAACCGGAACATCTGCGTCCTGCAACTTTTTAAGCTGTTCTGCAATAGCGTCAACTTCATCACAAAGGAAATAATATCCGTATTTATCATTTCCGTTGAGCATCTCTTCAAGATTCATGCTGTCAGTATCAACATTTTCAGTATAAAATCCGCTCCACCAGCGAGGATTTCCGTTATTCGTACCTGATTTCAGATAATCGGAAGGTGCGTTCCAATGCCAGCAGAATGTGACAATTCCGCCTGCGTCAGAAAATTCAATCGCCTTTTCAACAGCATCGCTGCTTGCTCCCAACTCAACTCTCGACGGAGAATAATTCATTAAGTCCAGCCCCAGAATAGCCGGAGTTTTTCCCGTTAAACTCTTTACAGCATTAAATTCAGAGCCGTTCAAACCGTCATCGCACTGCTGTCCTGTAATAATCTTTTCGCCGTAAACGTCGCAAAGGTATGAATAAAGCCTTTGGGTACTTTCGGTAGCTTTCTGATTAACAAGCTCTTTGGACACATTATATACGGAGTCGCTTATCCCCTCGGACTCGGTGATTTCCATATAATCAAAATAAATCCAACCCCAGCTTGATTGAATGGAAATCTCGTGAGTACCGGCGGTAAGACCTACGTTTGAAACCACAGCTTTGCTGTAAGTTCCTTTTTCGGAAGTGAACTCTCCCATATTTTCGCCGTCAACATAGCAAAGGTTAACCTTATCTCCGCCGCAGCCGTAGCTGTACAGATTGAGGTCATACAAACCGGTTTCCGAAATTTCTACGGTAAACGTACAGCTTCCGGTACTTTCAAATTTTACGTATTTTCCTCCCGAATAATCTTCATCGTTAATTATGGTTACTTCGCTGAGAACAGCGTCCTCTGCTTCATATTTTTCAGCCAAAGCATTTGCTGAAAATACTGATGAATTCGGCAGACATACGCCTGAAAAAACGGTCAATACTGCCAATGCACCAGCCATCATTCTTTTTGACTTCATATTTTATATTCCTCCCAATTTATTGGCATTTGTTTTATACAAACCAATACAGCATCTCCAATAAAATAATTATACCATTATACAATTAAATAGTCAATACGGCTTAAAATATATTTACAACTGCTAAAATTATTTTACAAGTTATAAGTTTTTTGTTATAATATTCTAATATGCTAATAAATAATGGTAAACGATTTCGCTAAATTTATTGTTTTATACTTACAAAAAAACTAATGAAGAACTATATAAAATTTATATAAGATAGTTAAATTTTTTACTTGCAATTATGCTAAAAAGATGTTATACTATAATTATATAATAAGGGCATAAGGGAAAAATCTACTTTTTGAGGAGAGCAGATGTTTTTATGGATAAAAAATTCAATTCAGATTTTTATAAACACATACTTGATAAAATTAATTCCAACATATTCATTACCGATACTGAAACTGATGAAATAGTCTATATGAACGACTGCATGAAAAAAAGCTTTAATTTGCAGGATACAGAGGGTAAAACCTGTTGGGAGGTTCTTTCAGGCGATGCTACGGAAAGATGCAATTTCTGCAAGGTAAATAAGCTTGAAAAAAGCGGGCAGGTATGTTTCAGTCGAGAAAAAAACGCCGTTACGGGACGGGTTTATATGAACTGCGATATGCTTGAAAGCTATGACGGAAAGCTTTATCATGTGCGCAATTCTGCCGATATTACCGACAGCGTTCGTCTTTCAACGGAGGCTTCTGTTGACGAACTTACAGGCGTTATTAACAGAAGTGCAGGCAAAAAACGCCTTAGCGAAATGCTTTCAAATCCTGACAGCAGGAAGTTTACAGTTGCTCTTTATGATATCAACGGTTTAAAATGGGTAAACGATACTTACGGACATCTTGAAGGAGATAAACTGCTTGTTTTTACTGCTCAGAATATTCAGCAGGCGCTTGATGAGGAAGATTTTATTTTTCGTTTGAGCGGCGATGAGTTTATTGTGGTTTTCTGCGGAAAAGATATCAAGCAGGCTGAACTCCGTATGGAAAATATGCTTTCAATACTTGAAGAACGCAAGCCGTTAAGCAATATTAATTATGACGTTTCTTTCAGCTACGGACTTGCCGCTATTAACGGCGGAGAGCATCTTACAGTTTCGGACGTGCTTTCTATTGCAGACACGCAGATGTATATTCAAAAGCGTGACCGCCATATCATGCTGGGACAAAAGCGTTTACAGCAAAGTCCTGCAAGGATCGATACTCCGCTGCCTTTTTCTTATAATAAGGATTATGTTTTTGAGGCTGTTTCCGACTGTACCGATGATTATATGTTTATCGGAAACATACAGAAGAAAAGTATGATCTGTTCTCAGAAAATGTCTGTTGAATTTAATCTGCCTATCAGTATTGAGGAAAATGTTATTGATCTGATTTCACAGCTTATTCACGAGGACGATTTGCAGATTTTTCTGAAAAGTGTAAAAGAAATTACCGATGGCGGTGCGAAACTGCATACGGCTACATACAGAGCGAAAAACGCCTATGGCAAGTGGGTGAACCTGCTGTGCAAGGGCAAAATCATTAACGATAATAATGGCAATCCCGAGCTGTTTGCAGGCGTAATACGCAATCTTGACAAGGAATATGATTTATATGCCAGCAATATGGATTTAGAGCAGTTTATAAGCTCTGCGTCATGCATTAATCATGGCAATATTGAGAACAGTTATTCAGATAATACTCAGCAGGCTTTCTGTTTTATGGAAAATACGGTTGGAAACGAGCGTTTGAAAACTGAGGTTAAACTTCTGAACTTCGTTAATAGGAATCTTCCGGGGGGGATTTCCGCCGTTTATGATAAGCCCGATTATCCTATTTTCTGTATTAATCAGGCAATTTTAAGCTACACGAATTATACTTATTCGGAGTTTATGGAAATTTCCGACGGTAAGCTTATCAGACTTATTCACAAGGACGATCGTGAGTTTTTTTCTGCTCAAATGCAGAAACAGCTTGAAAAGGACGGTATTTATGAAACAAAATGCCGTTTTATCCGCAAGGATGGAAAGCCTATCTGGGTTTACTCTCGGGGTAAATATGTTACTGACGATAACGGAAAAAGGCTTATTGTTTCATTTTTTATTGACGTTACTAAGGAA
>JBJERA010000256.1:0-4941 GCA_051882035.1 Hominimerdicola sp. | reverse complement strand
TTATGAGCAACAGCAGAAAATTATAAAGCAAAGATTTTTTAAATGTTGTATTAAACATTTTCACGCATATGATATTAGATGTCAATACAACATAAAATAGATTTATAGGAGGATAATCCAAATCGTTCACAATCAGCAATATTACTGACCATAACATAAACACTATGGCATACAGAATTTTACTTCTATATCTTGGTTTATAAATTTGATAAAAAAAACAAAATATCAATACACACATTACAACTGTAACTGAGCATTTACTTATAGACGCTAAAATCTCCCTAGTCATATTTCTCCTTAATAATCGCTTTCTCTTAACTGCTTGGATAACATAAAATAAAACTCTTTTTGTTTTTTTTGTGCAAGCGGCAGCCATACTCCGTTTTTCATGACAATGCCGTCATTTCTGCGCATAGACTCCACATATTTCATGTTAACAATGCAGGATTTATGGGACATATAAAACTGGTTGCTGTCCAGTTTTGCAAAAATTGAAGAAAGATTTTCTCTAATTATGTAGCTGCGGTAAGCAGTGCAGACCTCAACCTTACGCTTGTCCTGAATGATAAAATAATAAATTTTATTTGCGTTTTCAACAACTTCTCCCTTATCGGTTTTTAAAACGATACTTTTCATATCGCTTTCAGACGATGCGGTAACAAAATCCGCCAGAACCGTATTTATATCCTTAGCGCTGAAACGCTTTGGAATAAAATCAAAAGCATGAATTTTATAGGCATTTCTCCAATAATCAGTATAGCTTGTTATATACACAATATAAACTTTTTTGTCAATTTCACGCAGCATTTTTCCCGTTTCAATTCCGTCAATGGTTTTCATTTCAATATCCAGAAAAATTAAATCAAACTGCTGAGGCGAATCCAACAGTTCCCTACCGTCAGAAAAATTATATATACTGCAATTAAGTTGATTTTCAGCAACAAATGCATTAATAAATTGTTCCATTCTGTTAATGATACGTTCATCGTCATCGCATACAGCAATATTCAGCATAATATAACCTCCCGATAAAATAAACTTAACCAATCAATTAGTATAATTATAACATTATTTTATCCAAAAGTAAACAAATCCAAACTGTATTTGTACAATTTATCTCAAAAACGACAAAAATATCAAATAGGTATTTTACGGTATTAATAGTTTATCGTTTACATTTTTCAGAATAATATGACGATTTATGTCTATTCAACATCTATTTTTTGTTAATAAGTTTTTTGGAAAAACAGCCATAAAACCATACTGATATTTGTTAATTCATACAAATTTCATTTTATTAGCCTAATCAGGTTGACATAATGTAATTTATGTGATATAATCATAGCATATATATTAAGATAATATTAAATGATTTCTTCCTCCTATAACAAAAAACAACTGCCATACAATTCAAATAATATGGCAGTTGTTTTTTTATATTATAAAAAATAAGATTGGAAACCTCTCGTGAGATTTCCAATCTTTAAAATTATTATTTTTTCTTCTTAACAACGAAAATAATAACACCTGCAACAACCACTACGGCTGCTACAATTCCTACAATAAGCCCTGTATTTGATTCAGAATCCTCAGTCTTTTCAGCAGCAGAGGAGTCAGCCTTCGAAGAATCAGCTGTTGATTCAGCCTTAGACTCTGCCTCAGAAGATTCTTCTGCACTTTCCTCAGCCTTGCTTTCTTCCTCAGTTGCAGATTCGTCCTCCGCAGGAGCTTCCTGATTTTCAGAAGCAAGCTTTACGCCGTCCTGTGAAACTGTTACGCCTGTTACCTGGAATCCTCCGCCAATCTGGAAGATGATACCGTCCCAGCTGTCCTCAACGTTTGCATTGTCAATCATTTTATTTACAATTTCGGCAGGAAGTGTGAAAGAGAAAGAGTCAATTTCAGGGTTGTTAATCTGAATAAATCCATCAGCTTTCAAATAAACATCAGGCATATTTCCGTCAGCGTCAACAACCTTTTCGCCGTCAACTGTCCAACCATCTGTTAGAGCCTCAGCCTTAGGGAAATCGACCTCAATTTCGTCAGCATTATCACCGAATTTTGCCCATCCGTTTGAATAAGCAGGACCGATTACAACGTAACCGATTGCCTCTTTTGTTACCTCGCTCCATTCGATCTGAACGTCAACAGTAATAGGCTGGTCACGGGTAAAAGTCTTAGCATCGATATAATCATCGCTCACCGACTCTTTTCCGTCATCGTCAATGGCAGTAAAAGAACCGAATGCACTTACCCAAGGGTCAGACGGACCGTTTTCAAAAGTCCATGAAGTTTCAGCAGAAGCTGAAATAGTCATTACAGCAGATAAAGCCAATGCAGAAAAGCCTGCAAAAATTTTTGAAAATTTCATAATTTATATCCTCCAAACAAATATGTAATATTTAATGTAAGTACATTATAACAGAAATACTTTCGACTTTCAAGTTTTTTTATACAACTTGCATGATTTTTTGACTTTTCTACAATTTGTTAACTGCATTTTTGTGCATAAACACAATAGACATATTTTAATTAAGTTTCTTAATCTTTACCCGAAACTATCCTCAGAATTTTCAATGCGTCCAAAACGTCAACACTGCCGCTGTTGTCAATATCAGCCCTTGAAATCTGCGCCGAACTAAGCGAAGTTTTTCCCGCACTGTATTTCAACACAAGCAAAGCGTCAATAACAGAAACCTGCTTATCACCGTTGACATCGCCCGGCTGCAAGGCATTTGCAGGTGCTTTTCGGGTTATTTTAATGGTATAAGTCCTTGTTGCTCCGCTGGCAGCGGTACAAACAATATTAAAGCTGTTTTCGCCAACGCTTAGATTAACTTTTCCCGTTCCGCTGACTGTCGCATAATTGCCAAGAGTTTGTGCGTTTATTACCGCTGATGAAACGTTTGAATCAACCGTTGCTGTATAGGTTGTTGTAAATTTATTAAATGTAGGAGAAATTGTTGTTCCGGAAACGCTGAATGATTTCAGGTAATTATTATTATCTCCGCTGGAAGTCGGCTTTGCACAACGCTGTTCGGGCATATTCTGATAAACAGGGATTTTGAATTCCATAGCAGAGTTAAGCACTGAACTGCTGTAAGCGTTTTTAAGGCTGACCGCCTCGTTTGCCTGACCGAAAACGCAGGTCATGTACTGATGATAATAAAGTCCGTTTCCGCCGTCAACAACATCAAATTTCTGCAAATACAAAGTGTCCTGCTCTTTTGAAATATATCCCGTACCCACAAAAATTGAACCGCCGACTATGGATTTATACTGATTAGTCCATGGTAGCAGATAGGTAGGATTTGTAGTCATGGCATATTTACAGCCCATTTGAGCCGCCGTCATTGTAGAAGTAGCATAAGCCTGAATGTCAAAAAAGTTGAAGTAGTTTTCGTACCCTTGAACCGTTCCCAAAGACTGCGGAGCACCGTTTACTCCCTGCTCATTGCGGCATCTGGACGCTAGATGATAAGGCGATACTCCCGATTTTTTCGCAGCGTCCATAAACGTTTGAGCATAGGAATAAGTCTGTTTCGTATCAG
The DNA here is from genome assembly GCA_051882035.1 of Hominimerdicola sp. Taxonomy (GTDB): domain Bacteria; phylum Bacillota; class Clostridia; order Oscillospirales; family Ruminococcaceae; genus Hominimerdicola. The sequence goes on along the minus strand of JBJERA010000256.1, from coordinate 1,390 downwards.
GACAGGTATAGTTTCCGCTCATGAAAGTATCGCTTAAAATCGCCTTTACACCATTTATATTATGTACAGAAGGATTGTATGAAAGATTTTCAAACATAAAAATATATGTATCGTCAAGAAAATTTCTCGGGTCAAGATAGTACATTATTATTTCCTTTGACGCAGCAACCCAACTACCGTCCAACCCATACCAATAACCGCCCTCAAAGTTGTAAGCACCTTTTTCCATTGATTTCCATGAAGCTAACGCTGAACTATGTACAAGATTTCGTCCAAGCACACATTCCTGAGTTACAACTTCATTCCAGTCAAGACCGACATGCTGCGCCTTAAACACCCATTTGGGATATTTGCTGTGAAGTCGTCTTAAATATGGTTTGTAGCTCTCAGGAAAACCCTGCTCAGTCATATATTGTTCAAATGACTCGTCAGACAGTTCCTCGCTTGAAGCGGAAAGAGATATATAATCCGAATGAACATAACCCGTTATCTGCGACCAGCCGGAGCCAACTGTTATCTTATACCATGTTGCGCCGCTGCTGTCTTTTGACGTTCCGATAATCGTAACCTCTGTACCATATGTTATAGTCGTCAATTTTGAATACGACGTACCCGCTCCGCTGCGGACGTTGAGATAATCAGCCGTACATATTCCCGTCTGATTTGCAGCCTCAGCAGTAACTGCGGTCATATGGTTTACATACTCAAAATCTGACGGAACAGTCATTAGCGCCGACATAACTGCACACATACATATTAAAATCTTTTTAAGTTTCACTTTTTCCTCCAAAACATAATAATTTTTACACGAATAAACATAGTCATCTATTGTAATTATATCGCACTGCGTCGGTCTTTGTCAATAGGTTTATCGTTCAAAGAAAATTTACAATTAACTTTTTCATCATATTACAAAAGGTTACATAAAATTCACTCCCATAAAATCAGCGTTTTAAACTGATATACAAAAATAAAAATATGAAATTAAATAGTATCCAAAAAAACTTCCTATTTTTCGCTATTTTGACTATTGACTTGCATATATATTCGTGTTATAATTTTATGTGAAAAAGTAACAAAATTCGTTACTTTTCTTGCTTTAAAGTTACTATGTTGTAATATATTTTGCGATGTTTCAAAGTCTTTTTTAGTTTTTTATTATAACTTGCAGGAATTTATTGCTTAAAAGTATTTTAAAAGATGATATAAAATTCCATTGGGAGGTAAATCAATGAAACTCAAATTCAACAAACCACTGTTGTCGCTTTCTACGGCATTCTTAATGATTACGTCTATCATGTCTATGGGAGCGTCGGCTTCCGTTACCAATGAAATTAGCTTGTCAGCTGATAAAACTTCTGTTAAAGCAGGAGATAAGGTAAATGTTACA
>JBJERA010000255.1:0-4942 GCA_051882035.1 Hominimerdicola sp. | reverse complement strand
TCGTCAGATTGTATAGAAACGACGCAGGAATACCAATTTTCAGAATGAAAATTTGTGTATATTCAAGGAGTTTCTATGCAAGATGACTGAAAATTGGCAAGTTAGACGTACGCAAAGCCGTTAGGCGATAGTTGTGCGGTGTTGCCTTATGCACCGTACATATTTTTGTGCGGTGCTTTTTAGTAGATTTCGTGAAAAAAGTATCAGCCTATTTTCAATAGTTTTTCATAAATCTATCAAATTAAAATAGTATTATATATACAAGGTCAAAACAAAACAGCAAACCAAAAACTTTGACCTCGGTCAGAGGGACGACCGAGATAATAAAACAGCAGTCGCTGTGTTATTGTCGAGGCACCAAAATGCTGAAAGTCCCGGCTACATATAATTTCACTTCATATATATTCTCCATAAAATCTATTTCTTCAAAGTCCGTTTTCACGGGCTTTGGCAAATAGGTTAAGTCGATATTAAATATTGACTTTTATATCGCTTTCATATTTTTTCTTCATATATACTTCTTTACTTCTCTATTCGTCTCAGGCATCATGCTTGGGGCGAATAGCTTTTTATTTTAATTTTTTATATTTATGTTTTCAGAAAAAACAATAAGTTCTATTGATTAGCTGCTTGATTTGAAGTAAAATAAACTTTAACTACACTATTCTTTACTTAAACGGAGGATTTTTTATGACTGATTTGAACAATAAAAATTTTATCGACTGTAAAAGCAACATGATTTCATACATGGGCAGAATTGATTTTTCACATGAAGATATGTCTGTACTTTACTGGGCGGGTTCTTCCGTCAGTATGAGATTTAAAGGCACGGAAATAGGCGTGGTTTTATGCAACCGACATTTGTATTACATTAACTATATGGGATACATTATTGACGGCAAAGAATACAAGTTAAAGCTTGATAATACCAGCGAAAAGATTTATATAACTCTTGCTGAGGGGCTTGATGACTGCGAGCATAAGGTTACTATTTTCAAGCGACAGGACGCTACTCATTATGTTGAGTTTTACGGATTTGCGATAAATTCAGACGGCAATGCTCTGCCCGCCTTGCCTGCACCTAAAAGAAGAATCGAATGTTATGGAGATTCAGTTTCTGCCGGAGCCGTATGTGAGGCGATTGACTGTACCGCAAAGCTTGACCCTGAGGATCATCAAGCAGTTTATGACAATGCATGGCACAGTTATTCCATGATTACGGCAAGAAACCTTGGGGCAAGCCTCAATAACAATGCTCAGGGCGGAATTGCAATTTTTGATGATACCGGATATTTTCATGCTCCAGATTGTATTGGTATGGAATCGTCGTATGACAAGCTTTGCTACTTTCCTGAGGGTAAGGACGAAGTTACTAAATGGGATTTTTCGTTGTATACTCCTCATGTAGTGCTTTTTGCCGTTGGACAGAATGACAAGCATCATGAAGGCTTTGAAGACTTTGATATTTCCGACCCTGATTACAGACTGAAATGGAAAAACGCTTACAAGAAAATTATCTCAGATTTAAGAGAAAAGTACCCTAACGCTGTTATAATACTTCTACTTACAGTGCTTATGCACGATTGTGAGTGGGACAAGGCAGTTGATGAGATTGCCTTTGAGCTTAATGACCCAAAGATTACTCATTTTATGTTTACAAGAACAGGAAAGGCTACACCAGGGCATCCGAGAATTTCAGAACAATGCGAAATGGCTGAGGAGCTTACGGCTTACATTTCGGGTATGGGAGATAGTATTTGGAAAGATTAAAAAGTGTGGCAAATTCAAAAAACAACCCCTGAATTCGTATAAATTCAGGGATTTTAATTTATTTTGTTGTAAATGTCTTTACAATACCCGTGCTGTCGGTTGAACCAAATGCTGTGCAAAGCTTAATCTTGTAAGTCGTTTTTGAATTCAAGCCTTCAATCGCCATGCTTGTATTGGAAGAATTAACATAACGATAGAATTTATAAGACTTTGTAGCATTATCATAAATATAAACTCTGTAACCCGATGCAAATCTTGCCTGTGTCCATGAAACGTCAGCAGAGGTTGCCTTAATGTTGGAAATCGCTACATTTGTCGGATTTGCATAATTGAATGTTACCTTGTATTTATAGCTTTCAGAACCCAGAATAGTCTGCTTGTTAACAGTCCTGTATGATCTTACAACATAGGTATAGCTTTTTCCCTCTACTGCGCCTCCAATGGTAACAGACGCAGAGTTTGTTGTCTTTAAATATTGCGCAACTCCGTCCTTTATAATATAAACCCTATATCCAGTTGCACCCGGAACAGAATTCCATTTCAGATAAATCTGATTACCGTAAAATGCAGTAGCCTGAACTCCCGAAACCATGCCCGGAGCAGTTGCAGTCTTTACATAATCCGCAAAAACGCCTGGATATTTTACTCCGTTTTCAATATAATAAGGTCTTACTGTTACATTGTAATCAGAACCTGATATAAGATTATTGAACGTGTAGCTTGTAGAAGTTGTATAAGCTACCGCTTTGTGCTTTTTGGTATTAGTGTCGTAAAAAGCAACCTGATAACCGTCGCACTTGCCCGAAGCAGCGTCCCACTTAATGGAAATACTTCTGGAAGTCTGACCCGTAACTGTTACACCATAAGCCTTAGAAGTCTTTGTTCCTCTGACAAAATCATTGGAATAACCGCCAAGCTTACTTTTTCCGCTTACAAATTCAGTTGAACCGTCCTCATTAAAATAAGGTCTTACGTTGAAGGTATAAACCGTAGCCATATTAAGTCCTGTGACAGTATAAGCATTAGTGGTTGATGTTGCATTTAATGAATAACTTCCGTCAGCGTTTTTTATATAAATTGCATAACCCGACGCATTTTTAACAGCATCCCATTTCAGCATGATCTTTGTCTGAGAAGAATCGGAATAACCAAGATTTGTTACCTTGCAGTCCTTGTATTTCTCATCAACCGATGCGTCGGTATAACGCACATTCATGTCAACTGCATTCTGAATACCATTAACCTTTCCTTGACCTGTATACTGCCACATCTGATATTCATAAGGATAATCAGTAGAGGTACTGTAATGAGCCAGCCAGATAGGATATTCTTGTCCGAGAGCCTGACCGTCAATCTGATATGTAAACCAATAATAATTGGTATAAACGCCAGCTTCGTATCCCGCAGCCTTAATGGTATCACAGAAAGCTCTGCAAAGATTTGTTTTCTGAGCCTTAGTAAGATTAGCCGAGTCAAGACGACCAGTATCATAATCAACGCTCTCGATATCATAATATACAGGCAAATCCAAATCATAATTCTTAATTTTGTTAAGAACAAAGTTTGCCTCTGCCTTAGCCTCAGTAGTATTTATCGCCTGAGTGTAGAAATAAACTCCGACATCAAGACCTGCTGCCTTAGCGCCTTGTATATATTCATCAAATCTGCCGTCTACAACCAAAGTACCTGCCGAACCGTAGCCTCTGTAACCTACTCTGATAATAACATATTCAATGCCTGAGGCTTTAACCGCTGTCCAGTCAATATCGCCCTGATAGTAAGAAACATCAATACCGAAAGTTTTTTCAGAATTCTCAAACCGGCTCGCATGAGTTAAATTATCAGCACCCCAGATAGTAGAGTTACGACTCATGCACATGATCTGAGATTCAAGAAACTTTCCATAAGACGGATCCTGTTCAATATTTTCCTCTGTCATAGTACCTTCGGTAGAAACCGAACTTGTATCTTTTTCGTCGGTTTCATAAAAATCAGCAGCATAAACAGAACCGCACACCTGCGCAGACATTATCAATGACAACGCAATACCCACAGCTCTCTTGTAAAAAGTCATTTAATCATCCTCCAAAATATAACAAAACCAAAAGTTACGGTAATACCGCATAAATCGTCAAGGTATTACCAATAACATTATAAAATACTTTCAGATTTTTGTCAACACAAAGACTCTCTCCAATTTATTCCAACAAGTTTAAGATTACCTTAAACAGTATCCTATATTTCATCAAGCTTTTCGTTAATTCCGACATTTTATATTTTGCCGCTTAGCTGCATAAATCTGCATAAAGCTGCGTAAATATGCAGTTTTATGCAGATTAGGAACATTAGTTCAACATCTTAGTAAATCTTTGGTTAAGTCTTTTTTCTAATATTTTTGATTCTCTTAATATCTCATAAGATTGCACAAAAAAGACTAATAAATTTCGTCAGATAAAACAGTCATATATACTTCAAAATGCAAGAAAACACTTGTATTTTCTTATATTTTAAGATATAATATGTTTACAAGCACTAGCGAGGTGAAAAACATGGCTGTAAAATATAACGATAACAAGGAAATTGTAGAAAAAATAAAAAAAGGACTTCAAAAAACCGGCGGCTACTGTCCATGCAGAATTGAACGCACAGAGGAAAACAAGTGTATGTGTAAGGAATTTAAAGATCAGATTGCCGATCCCGATTATGAAGGCTATTGTCATTGTATGCTGTATTATAAAAGCAAGTAAAAAAGGCGCTGTTGCAAGTTAACAATAACTTCATAAAATCAAACGGGCGGTCAAAGACCGCCCCTACGTTATATGCGTATTTACGCTTTTTCAGATGTAGGGGCGACCTGTGGTCGCCCGAATTTGTTAAGACTTTATGACTATGCACAGCCCCTTTTTTATTTCTCATTTATAAATGTAAGTATGTTATTGCTCCCCCAATTAAACCTTGCCACAGTCAATAAGGCATTATGAGCAAATCATTGTAAAATTGGGGTATCACCTTGCCAAAACTGGCAAGGTTTAGTTGGATTATCAATAATGTATAGTAATAGTACCGCTTTTAAACAAAAATCAGTAACTTACAATTTTCAGCTGTTCTTTAAATTCATCAAAAGTAAGTTCCTGCGAAATATTCTTTTTGTCAACGGATATTATTACAGATT
>JBJERA010000254.1:0-4956 GCA_051882035.1 Hominimerdicola sp. | reverse complement strand
TTTTGACGCTTTTTCCATAATAAAAATACTTCCTTTCAGATCTTTTTTCCTTGCTTTTAGCTTTGTCTGACTGGAAGTATTTTATTCTTTTTACACAATATTTTTGGGGGTCTCCCATAAAAATTCCTCCTATGGTATTTCCTTTCTTATACCATAGGAGGACGTTTTTATTGAATTTGTGTAATATCACAGTTGGCTGATTTTTTTACAGACTTTTTTCATAGGGTCATTTAAGCTGAAATTTTTGCTTATCATGAACAGTTATTTCCTCGCCTATCTGTACCTCGATAAGTTTAAGCTCTGTTTCAGCAATAACAGTATGACAACAGCCTGCTTTCATGGTGATTACATCACCAGCATATATTAGCTTGCTACTTCCGTCAATAACGGCACTTCCTTTTCCATCGATAACTACCCACACTTCATCACGATTTTTGTGACTGTGATAATTCATTTTGTGTCCGGGATTAAGAGTTACCTTTATAGTCATACTGCCGTTTTCAACGTCAAGAACACGAAAACTTCCCCAAGATTTTTCAGCATACATTATTTGCTGATTAATATTATCAACAAAAGGCTTTATGTAACTTGACTGCTCTTTATCCGAAACTAGTATTCCGTCAGGACTTGCTGAAATTACTACATCCTGCATTCCCATTGCAAGAACAGGAATACCAAGCTCATTAATTATATGAACATTGGAACATTTGTCATTCATTCTCGAATCGCCGATACAGGATTCTTCCATAGCCTCAGTTAAAGTGTTCCATGTTCCTAGATCCTTCCATTGACCCGAGAAACGCATTACTTGAATTTTCTTTTCCTTTTCAACTACGGCATAGTCGAAACTGATTTTTGTAAGGCTGTCATATTTACTGAACAAATCATGGTAATCGGTAAAATCAATAAGTTCGTGAGCCTTATCAAGAACATATTTAATCTTGTATGCAAATACACCGCCATTCCAAAGTGCTCCGCATTTGATGTATTTTTCGGCAGTTTCAGCGTCAGGCTTTTCTTTAAAGCATGATACATCACTGATTTCATTTTGATTTGCGGGAATAATATATCCGTATTTTTCGCTTGGATATGTAGGTTCAATTCCCATAAGAACAAGATTGGCTTCACCTTTTCCGGCTTGTTCACTCAGCGATTTTAAAGCTTTAAAATAATCGTCTTCAACGTATGGGTCAACAGGACAAACAACTACCACATCTTCTTCATTAAGTTTCTTTACATCAGCCAGATATGCAGTAGCTAATGCTATTGCAGGAAAAGTATCACGGCGGCAGGGTTCAATAGAAATTCCCACATTATCACCTAGCTGATTATGAATAGCTGATACTTGACTTTTAGAAGTTGCAATAGTAACAGACGCATTTTCATCAGCTTTTTTTATTTGTCTATACACACGCTGAACCATAGACTCATAATTGCCGTTTTCATCTTTGAAAATTTTTATAAACTGCTTGGAACGAATATCATTTGATAAAGGCCACAAGCGTTTGCCCGAGCCTCCCGACAATAAAACAATATTCATGATAGCCTTCCTCCCTATATATTTAAAATCCGCCGCAAGCTAACGCTATGCAGCGGTTTTAAAAGATATTTTATCTTTCTGCTCGCATTGGATTGTTGAGGAAGTCCTCATAAGAAAGACGAATACCTTCTTCAAGTTCAGTTTTATAAGTCCAGCCTAAATTTGTAGCCTTGGAAACGTCCAAAAGCTTTCGTGGAGTACCGTTCGGCTTAGAAGTATCCCATTCAATTTTTCCTGTGTAGCCAACAACTTTTGCAACCAGTTCGGTCAGCTCCTTGATTGTCAGCTCCTTGCCTGTACCTGCATTGACAGTTTCATTTCCGGAATAATTGTTCATAAGGAACACGCACAAATTAGCCAAATCGTCAACGTATAGAAATTCTCTGAGAGGAGAACCGTCACCCCAGCAGGTTACGGTTTCAAGACCTGCCTCTTTCGCCTCATGGAAACGACGAATTAACGCAGGCAAAACATGGCTGTGAGTAGGGTGATAATTGTCATTCGGCCCGTAAAGATTAGTAGGCATTACACTAATATAGTCAGTTCCATACTGCTTGTTAAGAAACTCGCAGTATTTAAGACCTGAAATCTTAGCAAGGGCATAAGCCTCGTTTGTCTTTTCAAGCTCAGAGGTCAGCAGACAGCTTTCAGGCATTGGCTGAGGAGCCATACGAGGATAAATGCAGGAAGAACCAAGAAACTCCAACTTCTTACATCCGTTCTTCCAGGCAGAGTTGATAACATTCATTTCAAGAATCATATTATCATACATAAAATCTGCCAAAGCACTCTGATTTGCAATAATTCCGCCAACCTTTGCAGCGGCAAGAAAAACATAGTCAGGCTTTTCTGTCTCAAAGAATTTCTCAACGTCAGCCTGTCTGCATAAATCAAGTTCTTTATGTGTTCTTGTAATAATATTTGTATAACCCTGACGTTCAAGCTCACGAACAATAGCAGAACCTACCATTCCTCTGTGGCCTGCAACGTAAATTTTATCATTTTTCTGCATCATAATTTTTCTGCCTCTATTCTTAAATTTAACTTTGCACTATTTTAATGTGCCTCTTTCATAAGCTTTTCTTTTTTAGCCAAATCACGGTCATGCTCAGCCATAATTCTGATAAGCTCCTCATAACTTGTTTTCTGAGGATTCCATCCAAGAACAGTCTTAGCCTTAGTTGGGTCGCCCCAAAGATTGTCAACGTCGGTAGGTCTGAACCATGCAGGATTTACGCATACAAGCATCTTGCCGGTTTCAGCGTCATATCCCTTTTCATCAAGACCTTCACCTTCCCAGCGAATAGTGATACCGTTAGCAGCAAAAGTTTTCTCCGTAAAATCTCTTACAGTATGTTGGACACCAGTAGCGATTACGAAATCGTCAGGCTCGTCCTGCTGCATAATAAGCCACATACACTCAACATAATCCTTTGCATAGCCCCAGTCACGCAGGCTGTCCATGTTGCCAAGTTCCAAATGGTCCTGCAATCCCTCAGCTATACGTCCGGCTGCAAGAGTAATTTTTCTTGTTACAAAATTCTCTCCACGACGCTCTGACTCGTGATTGAACAGAATACCGTTTACAGCAAACATTCCATAAGCTTCACGATACTCCTTAGTGATCCAGAAACCGTACTGCTTTGCAACTGCATAAGGGCTGTATGGGTGGAACGGAGTAGTTTCTTTCTGCGGAACTTCTTCAACCTTTCCGTAAAGCTCGGAAGTAGAAGCCTGATATACCTTTGTTTTCTTTGTAAGTCCAAGAATACGAACGGCTTCAAGGATACGCAGAACACCGATGGCGTCAACATCACCCGAATATTCAGGCACATCAAATGAAACCTGTACATGAGACTGAGCAGCCAAATTGTAAATTTCATCAGGCTGAACCAAGGAAATGATTCTGATAAGTGATGAAGAGTCGGACAAATCTCCGTCATGAAGTGTAATCTTGTCTATTATATGGTCTATTCGTGCAGTATTTGAAATAGACGCACGTCTTGTAATTCCATGAACTTCATATCCTTTTTCCAGTAGAAATTCTGCCAGGTAAGAACCGTCCTGACCGGTGATACCAGTAATAAGAGCCTTTTTTGCCATTATATAAAACCTCTGCTTTCTTAAAATTCGATTAATTGTAGCTTTATTATATAAAAAATAATGCAAAATTGTAATCTCATATGTCGAGAGCAATTTGCATTATATTGACTTTTCAATATCATGGCAAAATAATCTATAAGTTACTATAAAACGCCATTATGGTGTTGCCTTAAATTAAAATGTATTCCGTTTTGTATTTATGAAAATTCTGCTTTAAAGGATTTGGAAATTTCTATTGTTTTAAGGTTTTTGCCTTGAAATTCTGCTGAAAAATCCTGCCCATGTAAAACACCCTTTTCAATGGTGGTTTCACCGTCAGAAACACATGAAATATCCTTTCCATCTATTATGATTTCCAATGTTGAAGTTAAAAGCTCTGTAATACCGTATTCGGGAACATCTTCTCTCGGCAAAGAGTATGAAAGTCCCATGAAATTCAGTACGGCGGAGTCCCCTGAATAGGTTATAACCATGCCTTTTACGGTTTCAGGTGCGGAAAAAGTACATTCCCATGTGTTATCGCCTCCGCGTTTAAGTTCTGCGGAGTATTCTTTATCGTCCTGCTGAATGACTACGTTTTTGCAAAAGCTTTCGTCCATGGCTATTGGCTTGGCGGTCTTTGCCGAGTTGTCACAGCCTGTTAAAATCAGCGTTATACCGCATAAAAGCGGAAGAATTTTCTTCATGTAATTGTCCTCCCGAAATTTTCGGGTAATATCAACTCTCCATTTGTTTCAGTGTTTCCGGAATGAAATCCAGAAGGTCGGAGGCAAGCAAGCCACGTTCTGAATGATATTCTGAGGCATTTTCAGCATTTTTTCCCATTACGAATGATGCAAGCGCTCCAGCCTTCTGTAAGTCCATTTTCTGAGACACAAATGAAGCGGTTATTCCTGCCAGCATATCGCCCGAACCTCCTTTTGAAAGGGCTGTGTTTCCTCTGTCAATCAGAATAGCTTTGTTTCTATAAACTGCAAGCGTTTCCGCACCTTTTGCAAGAACTGTCACACTATATTTTTCCGAAAGCTGTCTTGCAAATTCCAAACGGTTGGTTAAAATCTCATTCGTTTCACAGCCGCAAAGCCTTGCCAGCTCTGCAGGGTGAGGAGTTAATATTACCTGTGATTTAGTCTTGTACAATACATCTATATTCGGACAAAGTGAATTTATTCCGTCAGCGTCCAAAACCACAGGACAAGGAGATTTTTCTACAAGTTCCGCAACAAGCTTTTCGGTTTCTTTCGTATGTCCAAGTCCGCAGCCTATGAGCAGACAGCTTGCTTTTTTGCACTTTTCAAGGATTTTTTCGGCAT
>JBJERA010000253.1:0-4957 GCA_051882035.1 Hominimerdicola sp. | reverse complement strand
CTGAATTTTGTGCTTATAAAATTTTGCGGAGTAGCAAACAGCTTTAATATCATGCGATATACAGTTTCAAGCAACGTCGTAATGTTAAGCTATGGTACAGAAAACAGCGACCTGATAAGAGCCTGCATTGTATCAGCAGTTTTCATGGTGTTATTCATGGCAGGCGGTATATATTCAATGAAAAAACGAGATGTAAAGTAAAGGATTGATTGAATGGTTTGGCTTTGCGTAATTTTAGGCATTAGTCTGGCGGTAACATTGTGCATTTTAATGATATATAAAAGTCAGATAAAGAAAATCAGCCGATCCCTGAATTTTTTCAGAAAGCACGGCAGCAGTATGCAAATTACAGCAGATGTTTACTACAAAGAGATAAAAAAATTAACCGAGGAGCTTAATCTCCTCATAGATGAACAAAGAAAGACAGAAAATGCCTATAAGCAAAGCGATGAATCTTTAAAGACAACAATAACAAGCCTATCCCATGACATACGCACTCCCCTGACCTCCCTTGACGGATATTTTCAGCTTTTAACTGAAAGCGAAACAGCAGAGGAAAGAGAACGTTACTGCAAAATCATAAAAAACCGAATAGACAGCCTGCGTGATATGCTGGAAGAACTTTTCACTTATGCAAAATTGCAGGAAAACAGCTATGCTCTCGAAAAAGAAAAAATAAATTTAAGCAAACTGCTGTTCGATACAACATTCAGCTTTTATGAGGATTTTATAACCGCAGGAACACAGCCTGAACTTAATATTATAGAGAAACCAATTTATATTATAGGCGACGAATCCGCTCTTGAACGGGTTTTCCAGAACATTATAAAAAATGCCCTGCACCACGGCGGAAAAGACGTCAAAGTTAAAATGACAGAACAAAAGGACAAAACGGAAATAAATATATCAAACAGCTTTTCTTCCAATGAAGAAATAGACGCAAGCATGGTTTTTGAACGGTTCTACAAAGCCGACAAAGCAAGGAGCAAAACCTCCACAGGTCTTGGACTTTACATTGCAAAACAGCTTGTAACAACAATGGGCGGTGAAATTTCAGCGTCAGCAAACAATAATATTTTCAATATTCATATAAATTTTAAGACAGTAAAATGATATATAACTAACGGTACTGTTGCAAGTTAACAATAACTTCATAAAGTCAAACGGGCGGTCAAAGACCGCCCCTACGTTATATGCGTATTTGTTAGGACGTTATGACTGTGCAACAGACCTGTTTTGCCTAAACTATTCAAACCTTAATTAACATAGTTGACGATATGTAAACTTTTTGTAAACTATTTCATGAGCCGTTTATGCCGCTTGACTTTAATAGGTGTTTATGATAAAATATAAAAGCCGCATATTCACGGCTCTTAAAGTGTGATTTTATCACCGCCGTTCGTAGCGAGTTTTATAAAAAGGTAGGTGCATATTAATGTACGCAGTAATTGAAACAGGCGGAAAGCAGTATCAGGTTAAGGCTGGCGATGAGGTTTTCATCGAGAAGCTTGACGTTAACGCAGATGACGCTGTAACTTTCGATAAGGTTATGGTTATCGGTTCTGATGACGGTATCAAGGTTGGTGCTCCTTACGTTGAGGGTGCAACTGTTGCAGCTAAGGTTATCAAGAACGGTAAGTCCAAGAAGGTAACAGTTTTCACTTACAAGCCTAAGAAGGGCGAAAAGACCAAGCAGGGTCACAGACAGCCTTACACTAAGGTAGTTATCGAAGCAATCAACGGCTAATTATGATAGCGGCTGATTTCTTTAAAGGCAATGATAATAAGCTTTTAGGCTTTACCGTTGCCGGTCACGCAGGTATGGCTGAATTCGGCGAGGATATTTGCTGTGCGAGCGTGTCGTCCGCTGTTATGATGGCGGCGAATACCATTACCGAGGCATTTAAAATTGAGGCTAAGGTAAAGGTTCTTGAAAACGAAATTATGCTTAAACTCGTGAATGATTCCAATGGTGACGGGGACAAGGTTCTTTTAGGATTGCTGACTCATTTGTATTGCCTTTCGGAAGAGTTTTCGGGCAGGATTAATGTCAAGGTGCATAATGTCTGACCTTGACGGATTACATTTATGGAGGTGTAATTGTAATGATAAAGATTTCTATGCAGTTTTTTGCTCATAAAAAGGGAATGGGTTCTACAAAGAACGGCCGTGATTCCGAGTCCAAGAGACTTGGCGTAAAGAGAGCTGACGGACAGTTCGTTCTCGCAGGCAACATTCTTGTTAGACAGAGAGGAACTCACATTCACCCAGGTGAGAACGTTAAGCGTGGTTCAGACGATACATTGTTTGCTACAAGCGACGGTGTTGTAAGATTTGAGAGACTTGGTAAGGACCGTAAGAAGGTTTCAGTTTACCCACAGGCTTAATTATTTAGAAAACAGAACCCTGAGCCTTCGGCTTGGGGTTTTTTTTAGGCAACACCACAAGTCTGATGCTTTAGGGCAAAATGGAAGAAATAATGGGTATAATATGAATATTGCAAAAAAGATCAATGCGTCCATTGGCAAAAATTTTGTTGTTATCGGTTCGGTGATTGTAGGGTTAACTGTTTTGATCGTCATTTTAAGATTCTTTTTTGTGCATGAAAAAATGACTTTTGTGGACTATTATTATGTGAATGTAACAACCTATACCAAAACCAAGGAAACCGAAGTAAGAGAATGGAACAATACGAGAAACCGTTACCGTTATAGAACTCGTTACACAACATATTATTATGTTCAATTCAACGGAACCAACAAGGAGCTTGATTTGACATTTGAGTCAATTAATAATGACTATTATGATTACTTTTCCTATTTCAACGGAAAGGATCCTGTAAGAGTTCCTGTTTTTAAGGATGAAAGCGGAGAACTGTTTCCTGCCATGTCGGTTTACGAATGTACAGAAAAACAGGCATCAAAGGACTATGAAAAGCTTCATACCTCAGCCAACAAAACTATTATGCTGTTTGGTCTGATATTGGGCGTGCCCTTTATTTTAATAGGTCTTAACGCCATAAAAGTATCAAAAAAATACGAAGAGGACGAAAATCCTTTTGATACCCCCCTTTACAAAAGCGAATCTATCAAAGAAAGAGAAAAAATGTCGGAGGAGCTTGACAGACTTCTGGCAGAGGACAAATATGGAAGATACAACAATCATAAATTTAAATAATTTCAAGGAGGTATAAATATGTTTGTCGACCAGGCGAAAATATATATTAAAGCAGGTGACGGCGGCGACGGAGCAGTTTCCTTTCACCGTGAAAAATATGTAGCCGCAGGCGGTCCCGACGGCGGTGACGGCGGAAAAGGCGGAGATATTGTGTTTGTTGTGGATGACAACATATCTAACCTTATTGATTTTCGCTATAAAAGAAAATATGTTGCCGAAAAGGGACAGAACGGCTCTGCGAAAAGATGTACGGGCAGAAACGCTCCTGACCTTGTAGTAAAAGTACCGAGAGGAACTGTTGTCAAGGAATGTGAAAGCGGAAGAATACTTGCGGACTTGTCGGGCGATGAACCTGTTGTTATTGCAAAGGGCGGAAAAGGCGGTCGTGGAAACGCTCACTTCGCTACGTCCACAAGACAGATTCCTAAGTTTGCAAAGCCCGGTTTCAGAGGCGACGAGTACGAGGTTATGCTTGAATTAAAGCTTATTGCAGACGTGGGGCTTGTGGGATTTCCTAATGTAGGAAAATCTACCCTTATTTCTGTTGTTTCAGCGGCAAAGCCTAAGATTGCAAATTACCACTTCACTACCCTTACCCCTGTTTTGGGAGTTGTTAAGATTGAAGAAGGCAAATCCTTTGTTATGGCAGATATTCCCGGTCTTATCGAGGGTGCCAGCGAGGGCGTCGGACTTGGACACGAGTTTTTAAGACACGTTGAACGCTGTCGACTTATCGTTCATGTGGTTGACGTTTCAGGCTCTGAGGGACGTGATCCTATTGAGGACTTCAAGTCGATTAACCATGAGCTTGCAAATTTCTCAGAAGATTTGGCTAACGCTCCGCAGATTGCGGTGGCAAATAAGTCGGATATGGCAACACCTGAACAGATTGAAGAATTCAAGAATTTTGTAGAAGAACAAGGCATTCCTTTCTTTGAGATTTCAGCGGCAACAACTAAGGGTACTCAGGAGCTTGTCTACGGAGTATGGGAAAAGCTTTCAACTCTCCCGCCTGTTAAGCAGTTTGAGGCTCAGCCGCTTACTAAGGAAGAGCTTGATGCCAAGCTTCTTGGAAAGAAAGACTTCAAGGTTACTGTGGAGGACGGAATTTTCTTTGTGGAGGCAGACTGGCTTTGGGATATTCTCCGAACTGCAAATATGGACGACTATTCATCATTGCAGTATTTCCAGAATGTTCTCCGTACCAGCGGAATTATTGACAAGCTTGAAGAAATGGGAATCGAGGAGGGCGATACCGTCGCTATCTTCGACTTTGAGTTTGAGTATATAAGATAAGGGGGGAACTTTGTACGGACGTTATTCTTACAGACCACGAGGCTATGCAGTACTCCCCTTTGGCCCTTGCCTTTCTGGGTGATTCAGTTTACGAACAGAAAATCAGAGAAAAGCTTATTCTTGCGGCAAATATGCCTGCAAACGCTTTGCATAAGCTTGCAGTTAAACGAGTCTGCGCCGAATACCAGTCGCAGGCGGTTATGGTCATTCTTGAAAAAAATATTCTTTCTAAACAGGAGGAATATGTTTTCAAAAGAGGCAGAAATACCAAGGTCAATGCGCCTAAACATTCTACTATTACCGAATACAGAAATGCAACGGGGCTTGAATGTCTGTTCGGATTTCTGTATCTGACGGGGAAATATGACAGAATAGACGAGCTTTTTAAAATCTGTTGGGGAATCGGCGGTGAAGAGCCATGAACTGCAAGATTGTTTATTCGACCATGACAGGTCATTCAAAAAAATTGCAAACGCTGTTGCCG
>JBJERA010000252.1:0-4984 GCA_051882035.1 Hominimerdicola sp. | reverse complement strand
CAACCTGATTCCGCTGAAAATTCAGTTGGATTTGTTTTGACAATTTCAATCACCCTCTTAAACGTTGACAAGTTCAGTTTTTGTTTCCGTTTCCTCAGACGGTTTAGTGCTAAGCAGCTTATACATAGTTGTTTCTTTCGGAAAATCATCTTCAAACGGTAATATGATACTACCGTACTTAATCAGCCCATGACCGGGTTTACTGTTTTTTATATACTTTTGCAGTTTAGTTGAAATATTCAATTTTTCAGCCAGTATATCTCTATCGCCGGGAGCTTGATTAAGCATATATACAAGGTCAGAGTTTTTGAAAATGTTTTCAATTTGCAAGGACATAAGCAAATCACTGACATTCTGTGTAATACCGCACGGTTTACCGCCCCATTTTCTGAAACGCTTCCACATTTCAGCCGAGTATTCAGCAGTTTGTTCATCACGCAAAAGCAAATGAAATTCATCAATGTAATAATATGTTGGTATCTTATTATCTCTGTTGCGTGAAACCTTGTTCCACACAATATCCTGAATTATTAGCATACCGATTTTCTTTATCTGTTTGCCAAGTTTCTTTATATCGAAACAAACTAATCTGTTGTTAATGTCAACATTGGTTCGATGATTGAAAACATTCTGAGAGCCTTTGACGTACATTTCAAGCGAATCTGCAATGTGCTTGACAACCGGACCCTCTTTGAGCAATTCGTTATACAAATCTTCAAGTATCGGCATATTTTCCTGACATGGGTTATTTGCTAAAAATTGGCTGTATATTCTTCTTACACATCTGTCGATTATGGATTTTTCGTTGGCTGCCAATCCGAATTGACCACCGACTATAAGCTCTAACAATGACAACATAAAGTCTGATTTTACTGAAACGGGGTCTTCCTCCTGTTTTACGTCCCAGACTATATCCATAGGATTTATATGAAAGTCTGAATCCGCATGAATTGGAATAACTTCACCGCCTAGCCGTTTTATCATCGGGTAATATTCTCCCTCAGGGTCGCAGACTGCAATGTCGCATATTGTTTTTAGAAAACGGTCAATAATCATACGCTTTACGGCAAATGATTTGCCTGAACCGGGAGTACCTAGGTATAATGCATTGGAATTTTCAAGTAAATCAAGGTCGCACATAATCATTTGTTTGGTAATCGGATTAATTCCGTAGTATGCAGCCTGAAACGATTGAAATAATTCGCTGCTTCTGAACGGAACAAATGCTGCTATCGCTGATGTTTTCATTGTTCGATTAATCGGAACAGCATTGAATCCTAATGGCAGAGATGAAGCCAAGGCTTGTTCCTGAATGTAGTCAAGCGGAATAATTTTGCAGTTATTCTGCTGAACAATTCTTTTCAGCCAATCATTCTGAATTTGCAATTCCTTTTTTGTTTTTGCATAGTTTCTTACAGTAATCGTAAATGAAAACATTCTCTCATTTTTGCTTTTTAAATCATCTCGCCATTGTTTCATTTCATCGATGAAATCAACCAAATCCTGTGGGAGAATGTCAGGGTCGTATCCGTTCTGCATGGCTTTCTGCTGCATATCAATTTTGCTTGATTCAAGTTCGGTAAGCTTATTACTCACAAACTTTAATGCTTCGGCTTGGTCGTAAGAAGCAATATGCATATTTAAAGATAAAAGATTATCTTTTTCCAAAAAATCTTTTAGTATCTCATCGCTTAGCTGTGACGATAATATGCTTATCGAATAGCAAGAGCCATAACCACTTGAAAGGGCAAAATCTCTTTTTCCAAATTTTATTGAAGGCGGTGCAATAAAATCTTTTGTTGAATGTCCTGACTTAATACTGTACTGCCAATCAAAGATAAAGGGATCGTCACAATATGGATTCAATGCACTGTACAATGATTCAAGCCGTTCTTCACCGTTCATAATTTTTCCCTCAACTCCAATATCAGCGAGAACATCAATAACTTCATTAGCTATGCTGTCCAAAGCTGTTCTTGCAGCTTTAAGGCTATTTGCATTTATGGAGAATGTAAGAAATCTTCTGAAACGTTTTTTACCTGAACCGTCAAGATACCTGTCTTTGAGCATTTGCGAATATTCATCTCTGATTTCATCAAAATCATCATTCTGATGTGGTATATCAAAATTATGAATATACTCACTTGCGGTTGATTTTTGATTTTCAAAAGTAAGCTGTAATCTGATTTCATCATCAAAATAATTGAGCAAGTCGCAATACTTTCCGAAAATATCCTCTTTGCCGTTGATGTCGGAAGTTTCATAATTAGTATCATAAAACTCCACCGTTCTTGAAAACCAATTTCCACTTATTCTGCATATTCCGTCTTGTGTCATATTTTCATAAGGGATAAAGCTTTGAGTGCTTGAATTTCTTTTATCCTGCAACTGGTGAAAACGCTGTTTTAACTGCTTAATTTCATCTTTGGTAAGTTTTACGGGAACTTTTTTCTTAGGCTTCGCTGTCTGAGCATTAGCATTATTCTTCTTCATGTTTTTATCCTTTCCGTTATCAGACAAGCTTTTTCTGTTCAAAAAGTTTATCGTTATTTTGTAACTTTGCCTTTTTCATGGTTACACCGTTTTGTTTAAGCGTTTTTCTGATTTTGGAACATTCGATTTCATCAGCAATCATGTCATAGCGATTTTCCGTCTGATAGGTTTTAAGGCTTTTGCCACGATAGAAATTAATCATGTTCATAATTAACTGCTCTAAGTAAAATCCGTTTTTGTGATATATTCCGCAGATAACTCCGGGAGCTGCAAATATCATCAGCAAAAATGCTGCGATTGTAGTTCCAACATATTTGTTTGTCAGAAAATACATGGTAAAGCCTAGTCCTAAACCTATTCCAAAGCATATTGTTTGTCTTTTCGTAAGTTTCCAGAACCATTTTTTCTTTATTTCGCCTAGGTTTCGTGGGCAAGATATGTATTGAGCCATAATTATTTACTCCTTTTTCATTTAATGTGCATTGAATATCGACTTTGAAATAGAACCGGTTCTGAGAATTGTAAAAATCAATGCTACCGAATAGCCGATAAGTGTTGCCATTTGCATGAAAGCATTAGAACCGTCTGACAATGAAGAAATAACATTCATCAGCAGCGTGGAATAAATCGCTATTGCAAAGACGATAAATAAGCCTTGAAAAGCTAATGCCAATAAGCCCCTCAGCCAGTTATTACCGATTTGTCGCCATTCCTGATTAGGGAATGTTGCCATTGGAATAGGTGAAATTCCGAAATATATCATAATTTCAATCATTCTTGAACAAAGAACAACGATTATAACCGCCAAAAGAATAAGTATCGAAATCATAACTATTCCTGAGCATAACCAAAGTACGGCAAGTTCGCCCAGACTGTGGTCGTCACCTATGTCTATACCTCCCTCAAAACTTGTTTGCAGTAAGGTGTTTAACGTGTCTGATGAATCTATTACTACTTGCGTTCCAAGGGCAAATATACCACTGGCAAGATAAAAGACGTTTGACACAAGTAATATTACAATTACGCATTTAAAAATCCACCGTATGAATACCGACGTATCAAAATGCCGGAAATTATTTTCGGCACTTATCATGTTGATAAACTCATATAGCAGGACAATCGTTGCCAGAGCTGCACCTATCGGAACAACTGCATTCTGACACACCAATCTGATTGTTGACCAGATTGTCGTTGAACCTCCACCGGTAAATGACGTCGGCTGCGTATATAGATATTGCGATATAATTCCATCTTCTGCCGAATAATCTCCTAGCCCGACCCCTATCAGGTCAACAGCAGTTTCAAGTGAATTTTCAACTGCGTCGGTTAAAAATTCACCGATGGAATCTTTAATTCCGTCAACAAAATCACTAACTACTCCCATGATTTTTCCTCCTTAACATAAGTCATTGCCTATAACAATAAGCAGAAATTCTGCTTATTGTTACAAGCAATGTAACACACATTGCTTGTAACTCTTAACCCATTGCGTTAGTGATTTGAGTTTGAAGTACAGGAACGAGAATTACTCCAACCAGAATGATACCTAGACCGCCAATGAGCTGTTTTATTCCGTCAGAGCGGTCAGCTGAGTTTTTGGAGCTGTAACCTTCAAGGGCATTAATAACTCCCCACAGTGCCAAACCAAAGCCAACAAGTATGATTACCGTTTTGAGAACACCACAAGCTTTGGTTACGAACTCATTGGCATCAACATCAGCAGCAAACGCTGTTATTGTTGTCATTACTGTTGCCATAACAGCACTTGTGCCGGAAACAACAGCCTTTTTCGCCTTTTTGAATTTTGTCGATAGGTTTTTCTTTTCCATGTAAATAACCTCCATGATGTAAATTTTTTATTTAAGATACCTGATAGGTATCAAATATCTGTTTCGGGTGCATAATCAGACGCTTATGCTTTACGCTGCTTACATAAGCAGCAATATCAAGTGCATTTTTTTCATAGTCATAATCAGCCAGACGTTTATACATCGGATGAGTTTCAATTTGATACTTGTCCGAGAAAAACGGACGAACACCTCTGATTTGCAAAATACACTTATCATTGTCCATAACTTCAAGCTCATCAGCAGTTTTAAGATCTCTGCCTTGTTTCTGGTAGTTAGTTCCGTAGCTTTCGCCAGAGCCTTTGTTTTGCGAAGTATTAAACAAGTCGATAGTTTCCTTACCTAGCGATTCCGAAATGTCTTTGAGTGTGGTTTTTTCCTTACCGCCCAAGAACAGCACCGTATCGCAGTTACCCTCGATTGTATCAGCATTTTCCTTGTACATATCTTTCAGCTGTGACTTTGTCTGCAAAATAATCTTTGCAGATATTTCACGGCTTCTGATAGTGGCTATAAGCTTATCAAAGTTCGGAATTCTGCCAATATTCTTAAATTCATCGAGAATACAGCTTACATGATATTTAAGCTTTCCTCCGGGGTTATTATCTGCTTTGGTACAAAGCAGATTAAACATCTGCGAATAC
>JBJERA010000251.1:0-5010 GCA_051882035.1 Hominimerdicola sp. | reverse complement strand
TGGGACAGCAGATTCAGGAGCTTACTTCAAATTCGGAAATTACAGATGATGTTCCTTTTGATTCGGGCTGGTAAAGACATATGAAAAATGGACATTAGAAAAGGAGTCGTTTTATATGTTTAAAGGTTTTAGTCATTCTGTAAGAGGAGCAAGCCATGAAGCAAAGGATTTGGTGTGTCAGGACAGTTCTTCATATAAGACAAGCGAACGCTACGCTGTTGCAGTTGTAGCGGACGGTCACGGAAGTAAAAAGCATTTCAGAAGTAACATTGGTTCAAAATTTGCGGTTGAAGCAACTATTGAAACCATTGACAGATTTTACGAAGAGCCTGACGAGTTTGAGATAAACTTCCCTAAAAATCACAAGAGGATTATAAAAAATATTGAGAAACAAATTATTTCAAAGTGGAATCAGAAAATTTATGCACATTTAAGAGAAAATCCTGTTACTGCCTATGAAAAGAAAGATTTTGAGCCAGATGAATTCGATAAGATTTCACCCGAGGCTTATTATGGTTCTACTTTAATTGCGGCTGTTGCGGGAAAAGGGTTTACATTCGGTATTCAAATCGGAGACGGAAGTCTGGTTGCAATATTCGACGACGGACAGGCTGCTATGCCTATGGATTATGAGGAATCAGCTCCTGCTAATATTACTGTTTCGATCTGCAATTCGAATGCGGCTTCAATGTTTAACAGCTTTTATGTGGAGAATAAAAAACTTATTGCTTTGTTTGCTTCGACTGACGGACTTTATACTTCTTTTGGCAGTGAATATGATTTTTGCGATTATCATGTTATTCTCACCAGTCAGCTTGTGAATCTTGAATCTTTTGAAGATTCCATAGTTAAAAATTTAATTAAGAGAGCTCATTACGGTACTCAGGACGATATTTCGCTTTCCTGCATTTTCGACACTGAAATGGCAAGCGATAACGTTGCTTTGCTTAATCAAAGAATTGCTGAGAATAAACAGCGAGCCATTGCCAGAAAGGCAAAGCTTTTGTAAAGTAAGTTATCGGAAAGGATAATTGGTGTTTATTATGGATATAGGCAAATTTTATGATACCGCAAAAAATTATGCGGAAAAAATAAAAGAAGAAAGACCCGGTTTTGTTTGGGATTCCTATTCTGCCATTTGTTTGATTATCACCGAAAATGATGAGATTTTCACAGGCGTTACAGGTTTGAAAATCAGCAGCGGAAATGTTGTTACAGTTAGCGCAGAGAATAATACGGTTATGATGATGATTGCAGAAAATACGCTGAAAGCCAAGCAGATGATTGTTATTAGTCTTGAAGATTTAAGGATTTTAAAACCGTCTGCTGATTGTTTAAATTTGCTTTTGAGAGTTGACAGCGTTAACGAAAAATGTGAGGTAGTTGTTTCGGAAGAAACTTCTGTTTGTATCAGTGATTTTTTGTCGGATATTTATGATATCAATGAATCTGATGATGACGGAGAGTCTATTGAGGAAGTTGAAATGCCGGCAGCAGAGGAAACTGTTCAAAGTGATAATGCCTCAATTTCCTATGAGCCGGACGACTGCGTTGACAACGTTGTAATTGATGAAAGCAATCCATTTTATGAACCTCCGGTTGATAAAAGTAAGGGAGAAGAACCTGAAATCAAGGTTCTTTATGAGCAGCCGGGCGGAAGCTATAATGCAGACGACAAAGATGATGACAATGTGGAAAAGTCTGCCGAAGAAATGCTTAAAGACGCTAAAAAGAAGAAAAAAAGTGCGAAAAGGTTTAATTCATTTTTCAAAAGAGGTTACAAAGATTAATTACATAAAAAGCTGTCAAGGAAAATGCTTGACAGCTTTTATTTTAGTGAAATAAAAGCCACGCAAAATCGGAAACAATCCATTTTGCGTGGCATAAAATACCAAAAATTATTTTATTACAACATCCCAGTTGACGCTGACTTTCTGATAAAGTTTAAGTTTAGCCTGTGATTTTTGTTTCTTGAACGTGGTAATAACAACAAGAAAAACAACCAAAGACGCAAGCAAACCTACGATAATTCCCGTACTGCCTTTGAGACATACTATTGAAATTATCCAAACTGCAATAATTGCGAATATGATAATAGGAAGACAGAAAGACGTGAATGATCTGTTATTAACTTTGACATAATGCTGTATATCTTTAAGATTGAATTCTTTGTAATGACGGGCAATAAAATTATCAGGTCTTGCCCATTTGCAGAACTGCATTAAATCTTGAAACTTTACCGTATAATCACGGTACGAAAACTTCTCGCTGTCTTCGGTAACACGATATTCAACTTTAACGCTTCCGTCAGACATTTCCTCAGCGTCCATAATATGAATAACGCTGCCGAGAGAGGCTTGTCCTTTTATAGTTTTGGTAACAAGAAATTTTTGGTCGATAGCTTCATCGATATGTTTAATCATAGCAGCCATACTAATCCTCCTATATACTTAACGCTAAATGAAAATCATAAAATCAATTAAAAACATAATATTATTTTTTATGCATTTATTATTTATATTTATTATAGCACGTTACATTCAAAATTTCAAGTATTTATTAGTTACTTTAAATTGAAAAGTATAAAAAATTGTATAAATATAATGTGGATTTTGCATAAATGATTTATTTTTATGTGTGTGAAAATTTAAAAATTAACATTATATTTGTTAATTTTTAAACTATATAAGTAATAATACTTATTAATAGTCGAATAATGTTGCATCAAGTAGTTTTTAGCCGATAATAAGGCGATTGACTTTTATAATCAAGTTTGCTATAATATTAAATGGAAATAATAATTATTATGTGGTCTGCAAATAATTTATAATTGGGCGGAAGAAGTTGGTGTTTTATGAAAAAATATGCTGTTTATAGCTCTGAAACAGGTTACAGCTGCTATGAATATATTGATAGCATTGAAAAGCTGAAAGGCACCGATTTGGAGGATATTGTAGATGAAGAAAATCTTCCTGTGATTCTGAACGGAAAAGGCGGTTATTATCGCTTCCGTGATGACGACTATACTTTTTATAAAATTATTGAGTCGGACAAGGAAAATCCTCTGTCACTTGAACAAATGTTTTTTAAAAATGATGACCGTTTCAAGCTTGGGTGGTTATCTCCTGACGGTGATACTTATTCTTGCGATTATACCGGCCATACAAAATGTGCCGCAATGATTGTTGCTAGTTTTTTTCCCGGAGCAAAGCAGCCGGAACGTACTTTGGGAAAGGCGGGTTGGCTGAAAATTATAGATTCATGGAATGGAACCGAAAGAAAACATAGGCAGTTTGTTTATTCATTTACAGGTAAAATTACCAAGTGTCAGGCAGATAAGCTTTTTGATTTGGGTCTTTATGATAATGATGAAGTTCAAAAGCTGATTAAAGAGTGTGAAGATTATTGGTAATTTTTTATTCAATCCGTTTAGGTATTTGCCGGACGGATTTTTTATATCAGTTATTAAAGTTCAATTAAATATTCAAAAGCTTATTTGTTCATTTTGTTGAGAAAAATTCTTGTTTTGTACGAAAATCTATTGACGATTAGCGAAAAATGTTGTATACTATTTATAATATAAGTTTTAATTGTGCAATATTGCCTTAAAACTTTATTATTTTTGTGCAAAAAATTGTCTGTATACAAATTTTTTAGTGCAGCTGACAGGGAGGAAAATTTGATGGCAGAAACAAGATTTATTAAAACCGTTGCTTTCGGCGGATATGACAGAATGGAAGTAATTAAACGTTTGGAATTTCTTAACAATCAGATTTTTGACTTAAAAAATGAGTTAAGAGAAACTAAACTTCTTATGGAAGAATATAAAAAAGGCACTGATGAAGAAAAGGCTCATGAAATGGTATTGGCGGGAGAGAAGGTTAAATTGACAAGTCTTCAGGTTCAGAATGAAACTCTTGCGGCAAAAATCAAGGTCATTGAGCAGGAAAATCAGGAGCTGAATAAAAAGAATGAAAGTTTGTCTGCTTCGGTTGATGAATTAACGAAAAGTCTTACTGACGCAAAAGATAAGCTTGCTGCTTTGCAGGCGGGCGATAGTACTAAGGCTCTTACAGATGTATTTATTAAGGCTCAGAAAAGTGCTAATGATATAGTTGAGTTGGCTGAAAAAGAAGCTTTAAATATTGAAAACAATTCCAAAACCGTTGCTCAGGAAGTTATTGAACAGGCTAACGAGACTGCCGCTAGCATTATTTATGAAGCAGAAAAAAAGGCTGCTTTGAAAGATGCAGAATCAAAAAATAAGGCTGAGGAAATGAAGGTTGCTTCCGGTAATTTAAAAGCGGTTATGTATGAGGAAGTAAAATCTTTGAAGAGCGAGTTTGATAAGATTCGTGCTGCTTTTGACGCTTTTGAAAAAGAAGGAATAGCCAGATGCGCCGAGTCGGAAAAAACTTTGGCTAAGACAGAAAAAATCCTTGCAGACGGTGGAGTTCCCGTATTTAAAAATCCTAATCATATTGAGGCAAAAATTCCTGAGCCTCCGATTTCAAAGAAGATTCAGAAAAGTGAGAAAGCCGAGCAGAACAATGCTAAGCTTGAAAAACTTCAAAAGATGGCTGACGCAGCCGCAAACGGTATAAAGATGCAGGATGACAATTCAAAGGAAAAGGCAGTAAGTTCAGCCGCACCAAAGACTGCGGCTAAAAAGAAAGTTAATCTTGCTGATTTGGCTAAGCAGGCTGAGGCACTGAGTAAGAAATAATATAAATTGTAATGTAAGGAGTGTTTCTTATGAAAGAAACTATTATAGTAAGACCTGAAAAGTGTGTGGGTTGCAATGCTTGCGTAAGAGTTTGTCCGGCACCCGAAGCTAATATGACCAGGCAGCTGGACGATGGAAGATTTGTTACAACTGTTAATCCTGATAAATGTATTAACTGCGGTGAATGTGTAAAATCTTGTAATCATAACGCAAGAGATTATCTGGACGATACGGAAGAATGTATCAACAGAATGGAAAAAGACAAAATGATTATTGTGGCTGCT
>JBJERA010000250.1:0-5050 GCA_051882035.1 Hominimerdicola sp. | reverse complement strand
GCACAAAATTCAGTGTACTATAACAGATTTCAAACAATCCTGTACCCAGTACTATCGTAATGAAAATTGGCAGTCCCGAACTGTTGGACAAAATGCATATTGCTGTGATAACTGCCGAGAATGAAAGGTGCAGGAATAGCAGAGTCAATGTTTTGGGAATAAAATCTTCGAAACTGTTAAAGTTTATATAGCCAAAAACAATTTTTGAACAGATTGCAGTTGTAATCAAATTTATTGCAAACGTAATTAATGTATAAATTCCTGCTGTAAAAAATTTCGAGAATGCAAAGCCTGCACGTGTAGGAAGTAGTCCTGCGATTGCTTTAATATAGCCGTTTTTTCGCTCGGCTCTTACAAAAATAGCAACAGCCATGCCAATAAATATCATGTATATTCTGCTTGCGGCATTTATGTTGAACAAATCCAATACGGAAATTTTATATCCGTCCTGAACCCAGTCGGGATTAGTGTTGACCATTATGCCTATATTTGCATTGACCATGTCATATTCTTCGTTTGTTTCATACTTGGAAACGTATGTTTCTGAATGTGATACTGCTTGCAGATAGTAGTCCATATCAGATTTCATTTCTTCCAAATCACTTTTTATCATGAAATTTGAAAATGTTGTAAACAATACACCTATTATCAGCATTATCCATGCTGATTTTGTCTTAAAAAGTCGGAATAGATCCATCTTTATAATGCGAATCATTTTTTATTCTCCTCACTTAACGTCCCTTTTTACCATTATAAAAATGCCTGAAAAAGTAAATATTATTAGATGAAATATCCCTACGGCTGCTGATGTGGCTGAAACTTCATTTGTGTAAAGATATGTAGGCAGAAAATATCTTTCGATGTCAAAGCGTTCTGAAATATCAAATAAATGTTGCAGCAGATTATTTATCAAAAATGAAATCGCTTTTGTAAAACCAAAAGCTAAAAATAATCCCACAAATATACTGACGCCTGTGCTTTTTGTGCTGATTGCAAAGAAAAAGACCACACCCGCAAAGGCGGTATTTATGAGAAAATTTATAAGTATTGTATCCGTCAGTTTATAAAGACCCTCAAAGCTTACATAACCTAAAAGTATCAGCGACGAAATACAGGTTACCGCAAAAACAACCGCTGTAAGAATAAACACATAAAAAATCACGCAGAACAGATTTGAAACAGCAAGTATTCCTCGATTGGTAACAAGTCCTGCAATGTTCTTTACAAAGCCGTTTTTATTTTCTGCGGTCACAAAAAATGATACGAAAATTACTATGAATATCGCTATATATCCTGAAAGAAGCAGGTCGCCGAAAAGCTCTGAAACCGGCACTTTCACATTTTCTTCATGCCACAAGAAAAAACGAGGATCCTCCTCGTAAATTTCTTGTGCCGATGAAGCTCCGGTTTCCAGATTGTGAAGTATAATATATGTTGAGAATACATAGAAAGCTGTCAGTACCGCAAGAAAAATTATTGTAAACCAAAGGGTTTTGGACTTTTTCATGCGGTATAAGTCCATTTTTAATATTCTTAACATGACTTTTTTACTTTACGTCACGTTTTGACATAATCAGAATCGCTGCAACTGCTGCTATTACAAAGTATACAGCACATACTATTACTCCTGTTTTTATAGATGTACCCTCTGTTCCGAGATATGAAACGAAAAAGTATTTATTGATATCAAAGCTTTTGGGAACACTGAGATACTTATGAAGAAGATGATTAAGTCCCATGAAAATCAGGCTGGGAATACCGCTTGTAAATACAATTCCTACCGCCATGCTTGCTGCACCGCTTCTCCACCATATTGCAAGCATTGAAACAATAACAGAGAGGGAACAATGTGTGAAAACCTGTGAAAAGATAAATTTATAATTGTCATCAAAGTCATCGAATTTGATTTGCCCCAGTAAAATTCCTGAGAATACACAGCAGCCTAAGAAAGAAATAAGCATAATTCCTAATGTATAAATAATACAGCTGATAATTTTTGAAGCTGCAAGAATGCCTCTGTTTGGAACTATTCCGCCGATTGTTTTGATGAAACCTGTTTTGTTATCGCCGTCAGTAAAAAGTGCAGCAAAAATAGGCAGAAGAATAAGTAATATCATACATTGGATAAAAAATGAAAAACAAGAGAATACAGATATATCCGATACATTTTTTACAGTGTCTTTAAGAATGAAAACTGAAAATGCACTGAATGCCAGAGAGATTGATGATAAAATCCAAGTGGATTTCATTTTTAATATACGATATAAGTCCATTTTTAATATTTTAAGCATTTTCATTGCCTCCTGTAACTGATAGAAAATAATCTTCCAAAGCTTCGTTTTTAACGGAAATTCCGTTGAGCTTTATTCCACCCTTTGAAAGCTCTACTGCGATTTCACCACTGTCCCCAAGACGTTCAAAAATATGAATGGTGTTTTTGTCGATAACCTTATAATTTGAAATTCCCATGTTTTCGATAACTGTACATGCGGTTTTGGCATCGTCGGTAACAATTTCGATATGTTCGCTGCACTTTGCCAAAAGCTGTTCACGGGTAACTTCTTCAATTAGCTTGCCATTGTGGATAATTCCATAGTTTGTGGCTATTTTGGAAAGCTCTTCGAGAATGTGGCTTGAAATGATGATCGTGATATTCTTTTCTGCGTTAAGTCTCTGAATAGTATCACGGACTTCTACGATACCTTGTGGGTCAAGACCATTGATAGGCTCATCAAGTACAAGCAGGTCAGGCTCGCCTACAAGAGCAAGGGCAATTCCCAGACGCTGTTTCATACCGAGAGAAAAGTTCTTAACCTTTTTCTTGCCTGTGTTTTCAAGACCAACGCAGGCGAGAAGTTCTTCTATGTAGCCTTTTTTATTGATTCCTGCGGCGATGCATTTTAATTTTAAATTGTTATATGCCGTCATATTAGGATAAACGCCGGGAGCTTCGATTAAAGTTCCTATTCTTGAAAAAACCTGACGAACTTCTTTTCCTTCATATCCGAACAGTGAAAAATCTCCGCTTGTAGGAGTAGAAAGACCGCTTATCATTTTTAAAAAGGTGGTTTTACCGGCTCCGTTTCTTCCGATAAAGCCGTAAATTGCACCTTTCGGAACGTTGATACATACGCTGTCAACTGCCTTATGCTTACGAAACTGTTTAGTAAGCTGTTTGGTACTTAATACATAATCCATAACAAATTATCCTCCAATTTTTTGTCTTATCTTTGAGTATATTCAGATTATACAGCATAAGTACAAATCTATCGCAAATTAAAGTTAAAGAAAAGTTAAAGATAGTTTTTGTTTTAATTTAAGATGCTTGGCAACAAAAAAGAACAAAGAATAAATGGTAGTGAGCGAACACTATTTTTATTCTTTGTTCTTTTTTTTAAACCTTTATTTCAAAAAACAGATGATTTTTATGAGAAATTACACCGCCTACGGACATGGTTGATGTTCCTGCAAGTTCAAATCCAAGCTTTGTATACAGAGCCACAGCAGGCTTGTTTTGAGAGCCTGTGTCAAGTCGTACAGTTTTGCAGTTCAAGTTTTTTGCCTGAGTTATTGCAAACTGTACAAGCTGTTTTCCAAATCCAAAACCTGATTTTGATGGTTTCACACAAAGCAGATGTATTATGAATATTTCATCTGAATCCGAATTATACTTCCATTTTACGTTATAATATTCCTGTGGTTGTTTTTGATTTGCAATCATGCTTGCACAGATTTCTCCGTTTTGTTCAAGTACGTAAAGTGTTCCCTCAGATAAGCTTTTTTCTGAGGTTTGCCTTGTAGGATAAACACCTTGCTTCCAGACGGTATAAGCACCATGTTCCTTTTCATACAAAAATATTTCATTATAAATCTCATCTACTGCATTCAATTCATTTGGTAAAGCTTTTCTTATCATATTATCTCATCCAACGCAAACAGCGTTTTTTCTTTGTTATTTGTTATTTTCTGCTAAATACTTTTCCGTATCGAGAGGATAGCTTTTCAGGTCGGGGAGTTCGTCTAATGTAAGAACTATTTCACTGTTGTATGCTTTGTTCCAAAGTTCAAGGCTTGTGTATTCTCCCGAAAGCTGTCTGTCTTTCAGGGTAAATTCTCCGTTCCATGTGGCGAACCATGCCCAGCGTGTGCCCTCGTTAAATGCTGCCTCAGGGTCGAAAAGCGAACCGTTTTCACTCATGGCGATAATCTTGTTGGTTTCAGTAGACTCTTTTATATAGTCGTAAAACTCCTTTTGTGAGGAGCTGTCAAGCTTGTCAGGATAGCAGTCATAGCTGATAATATCAACATACTCGTCACCAGGATACCATGACGGATTTTGTCCATTCCAAACCCATATCAGATTGTCAAGACCATATTCATTGGTGAATTTGTCATACATAAGTTTCCATAGCTGAATATAAGCCTCTTTTCCCGCCGAACCCCACCAGAACCATGCATTTCCGGGATATCTTGGGTCGCCTGCTGCCTCGTGGAGAGGTCTCCACAAAACAGGAACATTTGCATCACAAATCTGTTTTAAATTTTGTGCGATTGCATCCAAATCGCTTACAATTAGTTCATAGCCCTCAGGGTCTGAACCGTCCATAGCTTTTGCAAGGTCAAAACTTGTGTATTCGGAATAAAAGCCCTGCCACCATGCTCCGCCGTTTGCACAAAGATATTTGTCGGGAGCATTCCAATGCCAGCAAAGGGAAACTATTCCGTTTTCATTTGTGTACCAGTCGATAGCCTGTAATGGAACCATATCTCCGCCGCCTGAACCGTGAGCAAGTCGGCTTGGAGAAAGCTCTATAAGGTCAAGAGCAAGTATTGCAGGTGTTTTCCCCGTTTTAGCCTGAATTTCCTTGAACTCACGGCTGTCCTTGCCCTCGTTGTCACCGGATGATTGTCCCGAAATAATATATTTTCCATAAACATCGGTCAGAAAGTTATAAAGTCGTTTTGCCTCGTCGCTTGCGTTAGGATTTGAAAGCTGGTTTGATACTTCAAACTGAGACATATCAACAGGCTCAGCCGCCGTAATCTTTAT
>JBJERA010000249.1:0-5053 GCA_051882035.1 Hominimerdicola sp. | reverse complement strand
GACTTCAAAATGAAATTCACCCGGTTGGTTTTACGGGGTAAAATTTATATCAGATAATGTTGCAAAAGTTTGTGAAAAATGCTATAATTATAAGTAGGTTTTAAGTTTCTGTACAATTAAGGCATATATAAAAAACTGCTTAAAGGAGGATTTTTCATGAAATTACTGCTTGCAGAAGACGAACAAGAGCTTTCAAACGCTCTTACAGCAATTTTAAAGCATAATAATTATTCGGTTGACACCGTTGCAGACGGCGAGGAAGCTTTGAATTACGGGCTTTGCGAAAATTATGACGGAATAATTCTGGATATTATGATGCCTAAAATGGACGGTATTGAGGTGCTGAAAAAACTGCGTGAAAAGGGTGTTAACTCACCGGTGCTGCTGCTGACTGCAAAATCTGAAATAAATGACAGAATTTTGGGACTTGACAGCGGTGCAGACGATTATCTAACAAAACCTTTCGCTATGGGCGAGCTTTTAGCCAGAATCAGAGCAATGACAAGACGTCGGACGGAATATGCTCCTGCAAACCTCAGCATTGGAAATATAACACTTTCACGTTCAAATTTTGAACTCTCCGGACCAAAAGGAACTCTCCGATTGGGCAGCAAGGAATTTCAGATGCTTGAATTGCTGATGGTTAATAATGGTATGCTTATTTCTACCGAACGCTTTATGGAAAAAATATGGGGATATGACTCCGAAGCTGAACTGAGCGTAGTTTGGGTTTACATTTCTTACTTACGCAAAAGACTTTCGGGAGTTGGAGCCAACGTAAAGATTCGTGCCTCACGAGGTCTTGGCTATTCCTTGGAGGAACTGAAATGATAAAAAAGCTTCAGCGAAAATTTGTGCTTATTACTGCGGTGAGCCTTTTTGTTGTGGAGTTACTGGTAGTAGGACTTATAAATATTGTTAATTTTATTCAGATGAATAATGATAACGACAATCTTTTAAATATCATCATTGAAAATAATGGTAAATTTCCATCAATGAAACCCAAAGACGGTGAACCACCTGAAAAACCCAAGAATGACCCATTTTTCAACAAAGAAGCCGACAAATTTCCAGAAGAAAAACCAATGCAGGATCCTGGAATTAACGAGGAAACCCGATATCAAACAAGATATTTTGTTGTTTTTTTCAACAATGACGATAAAATTGTAAAAGTTGATACAGGTAATGTATCAGCGATAACTTCCGCAGATGCAATAGCGTACGCTCAGGACGTTCTTGACGGCGACGACGATGGTTATATGGGCAATTATAAGTACAAAATTTCGGATAACGACAATGGGAAAATGATTGTTTTTCTGGATTGTCGCAACTCTCTGAGTTCAAGAAAAAGATTTCTTGCAATTTCCGCAATAATCGCAGGTTCAGGCTATTTGATTGTTTGTATTCTTGTAATAGTTTTATCTAAAAAGGCAATTCGTCCTATTATAAAAAGCATGGAAAAGCAAAGACAATTTATTACAGACGCAGGTCACGAGATAAAAACCCCGTTGGCTATTATTTCTGCAAATACCGAGGTTTTAGAGCTTACGGACGGATCTAACGAATGGACGAAAAGCATAAAAAATCAAATCACAAGACTTAATTTTCTTATCCAAAATCTTCTGCATCTTGCCAAAATGGAAGAAGAAAATGTAACTATGAACCTTTGCACCATTAATATCTCTGAGGCGGTAGAGGAAGCTGCTCAGCCTTTTGAAACCCTTGCTCAGACCAAGGGAAAATCCCTTTTCACCGACATTCGACAGAAAACTATCATTCACGGCGACAGAGGTGCAGTTAAACAGCTAGTTTCAATTCTTGTAGAAAATGCAATAAAATATGCCGACGATGGCGGAGAAATTATGGTAAAGCTTTGCTCCAACTCCAACGGAAAAGGTGCAGAATTAAGCGTTTTTAACACCTGTAAAAATCCACCCGAGGGTGATTTATCACGACTTTTCGATAGATTTTACCGAGCGGACTACTCCCGTGCAAGAACTCATGGCGAACAGAAAAGCGGTTACGGAATCGGACTTTCTATCGCTTATGCAATCATGGAGGCTCACAAGGGAAAAATTTACTGCAAGGCCGAAAACGGAATAATTAAATTTACAGCAATTTTCAAAAACTAAGAACCTGTCCACATAGGATTTGCGTGCGGATTTTCGAGCATAATTTTGTTGCAGACAAGGCAAAAATGCGCAGGCGGGCTGGCGCCCGGCAAGCATTTTTAACGCAGTCTGCGGCAAAATTTGCCGAAAAGACGTGCGTATATGCCTATGTGGACAGGTTCTAAATAATCTTTATGCAAAAAGGACGAACAATCAAATTTGTTCGTCCTTTTCATTTATATATCAGTATTTAATATACTTATTTGCTACTTCATCATAGGTCTTTACAAAACGTGCATGAGAAATATTTCCGCCCCAAGACAAATTATCATCGACCTGTGCGTCCATAACGTACACCTGTCCGTTGATTGTCACCTCAACCCACATATGGTATCCGTAACCGCCGACAGCCATTGCGGTAAGTCCATCAACGGTCTTAGCCTCAAAACCTAAATAATTCATCATTGCTGCAAGCACATATGAATACTCAGTACAAGTTCCGTAACCTTCTTCCAGCACCGCCTGAACCGGCTTTGACCAGCCGCCGTAAGCGTAATAGGTATTATTTATCAGATAATCGTAAACTGCAACAGCCTTTTCATAATTAGTCATGCTGTCATTTACAATCATACTAAGATAATTTTTCACGATTGTGTGTTCGTTTCCGCTTAAACACTCGTTAACATTAAGCGTTGCCGCATTCAATCTTGATTCAGGTGTATTTCCATTATCAACCGGAGTTGTCACAACAGGCTGTGTAGTTGCAGCCGCAGTAGTTGTAGTCGCAACCGTAGTTGTTGCATTTTGAGTTGCAGTTGTGGTCTGACAAGTTGTTGCAGCATTTTGGGTTGTCGTTGTTTTAATTGTAGTCGTAGTATTTGCCGTAGTTGACTTTGCTGTTGCAGAAGTAGTTTTTGCAGTGGTTACAGCTTTTTTTGTAGTAACAGCTCCTGAATCTTCCGAATTTTTTGTGGCAGAAGATTTTTTTGTTGTAGTCGTTTTCTCGGTCGAAACTTTACTAGCCGAAGAAACTTTCTCTGATTTCACCGTCTGCGACGCCATAACCTCCTGCTTTGACGCAATAGAGGAAACTGCTTTGCTTTCAGCTTTTTCAGCTATTGAAACCGTAGTTCCAAGCGTAACCGAGTTGTTTTCAGTAATGCATGAAGTAACAACGCTTTCATGCTGAACTACCGAAGTAATTTCCTTGGAAATATTTTCATTTGCAGCTATTACTTTTCCGTCGATTTTAAAAAAACCGTATCCGCCAACTGCAAAAACACCGCAAGCTGACAAAACTGCCACTGTTTTGGAAATTCCCGTTTTTAAACAACTCATTGGAACTGCTCCTCTCAAATAGAATACTCAACAGATACAATTATAACGGATTAAGTTACAAATGTCAAGCTAGCTTGTAATCGTTTTGTTACTTAATTCGCTAAATTGTAGATTTTAAGCAATAACTTTGAATTGTTTATGAATTGCAAGCAAGAATTTTCTACAATTATACAAAAAATATCGCCACAAAAGCACTTGTTTCTTAGTCATTTTCACGAAAATATTAAATCTTGTATTAACTTTACAGAAAAACGATTGTTTATTTTAAATAATTATGCTTTTTGCACAAAACAGACTATAAGTTTTATACAAATAAAGCATATAAAAAATACATTTACAAAACAATCGGATTTATGATTTTTCGGAATAAGTTACAACCTCATGCTCAACCGATTCACTATCGCTTTCAAGACCAAGCAATTCCTCCGGAGTAGTATGAAGTACAAGAATATCGCCCTCTTTTATCATCGAGTTTCCGTTTGGAATAACAATTTTCTCACTGCGTTTTATCATTACTACAAGCACATTTCTGGGAATGACCTCAGAAATTGTCTTTCCTGCCCATTCATGTTCAGAATTAATACTCTCTTCCGACAGCAGAATTTCCTGCTTTTTCAGCTGTTTGGTTTCAAAGCCTATGGCACTGAGCATGAGAACGTCCCCTTCAAGAATGGTCGTTCCGCCTCGTGGAATTACCGTTCGGTCACCTCTTGTAATCATTACCAGTAAAGTTTCAGGAGGAATATTAATCTCACGAACCTTGACATTAGCCCAAGGGTGATTTTTTTTGATATTAAGACGAATAAACTGGATTTCCGTTTCATTGGAATAGTCTGTAAATGTTTTTAATACATTATCATTATCGTCAATCATATCAAGCTTTTGCGCAACTTTGGGAAGAAGCGTTCCCTGAAATCCAATGGATAAAAGCACCACGCAGAAAACTATATGGAACACATCGCTTTTTGTATATGCGTCAGAAACTGTTACCAGAATTGCAAATACAATGGAAGTTGCTCCTCTCAGTCCCGCCCACGAAATAAGGGCAATCTGATTAAGCTTTGCCTTGAAAGGCAGCATTGTTACAGCCACCACGATTGGCCTTATTACAAGAGTCAGTACGACCGCAATAAGCAGAGCAGGAACTATAATTTTCGGCATTTGCGAAGGGAATGACAGAAGTCCCAAAAGGAAAAACAATACAATCTGCATTAGTCCGGTCAATCCGTCAAAAAAGTGAACCTGAGCTTTTTTATTTTTAATCTTGCTGTTGCCAAGAACAATTCCCACAAGATAACAGCTAAGGTATCCGTTTCCTCCCACTAAGCTAGGCAGAGCGTAGGAAATTATTGCTACCGAAACGATGAAAATCGTATCAAATCCATCAGCCTCGAAATCAAAACGTTTCAGAACCCACACCGCTCCCAAAGCGATAAGTATCCCCAATCCTGCACCGTAAACTACTTGTGCGAAGAGCATATAGCATATTTCAAATCCCGACATTCCTCCGCTCATAAAAGACAGCATTATAAGAGTTACCATATATGCCCAAGGGTCATTGCTTCCGCTTTCAAGCTCCAAAACTGACGCAGTTTTGTATTTAA
>JBJERA010000248.1:0-5089 GCA_051882035.1 Hominimerdicola sp. | reverse complement strand
TCTCTATTTTACCACCTGTGTCAAGTGTTGAGTTATTTGTGTGGATTGCTATAAAACCTTCATAAAGCAATATTTTATCAGCATGCTCTTGAATTTTCTCTGTTTCAAAACCGTCCGCAGGAGGACAAGTGTGAAATCTGTCAACCATAACAAGCGGTTTATATGCTGAATTAAGCGCCGAAAACCATTGAATCTTATCCGGAATGATTACAGCATATCCGTTATTGCCAACAATATCCATAATTTCTCTTGCAGATTGAACTTCACCTGCCACAAAATAAAAATCTCCTGCTTCAATTATCGCAGTCATAGGATTTTCAGCATTATCGCAAAATCCTCTTCCATAAATTCCGTCAAAGTAGGAAAACAAAACCGAATCATAAAAACTATCGAACAGCGGTTTGATTTTCTCTCTGAAATTGTCAATGCAAATCATATTTTACCTCGTTTTATTCGTAATTTTACATAAACAAAAAGCCCTGCATCCAGCAGGGCAATTAGTTACTTCTTAATCTGAGTCAGAATATTAACAGCCATTGTTACAATAAAAAGTAAAATAGCTGCCACACGAGTAAATCTTGCAAGCTTAGCGCTACGGGTATTACCTGAATTCTTACCATAGAAAGAATCGTTATAGCCACCACCAATAGCGGAAGTTAAGCCCTGCTCCTTACTCTCCTGAGCCAGAACAACCAAAATAATAATCAAACTGCAAATAACGAGAACCACACCGGCTCCGATCTGTAAAGCGGTCATAAGTAAAGCCTCCAATAAGCATAAAAATATAATTTTTATCATTATACCACATTTGCGCAAAAATTGCAAGTGTTTTAGCAAAAAATATTTTAGCAACAAGAAAAAATCCACTTTCAACATATATTATTGAAAGTGGATTTTCACAATATGTAACTAAATGCAGGGACACAGCGTTCTGTGTCCGCTTTTTTATTTTGATTTATTCTTCGCCTGAAATCTTTGAAACAGCTTCTAGAGTGGAGTTAACATCATTAAGATTTTTAGCAAGAATCTGCTGAGCCTCTGTAAGAGTTTTATTCAGATTAGCAGAAAGTGCACCTCTGATAGCCTTTTCCTTTTCCTGAGCCTGAGCCACAATATCAGAAGCCTGTTCGTTAGCCTGCTGAACCTGAGCCTTTGCATACTCAGTAGCCTTCTTGATGATCTCTTGCTCGGACACAAGAACCTTAGCTCTCTCCTCAGCACGCTTAATTATCTCATCAGCCTCTTTCTGAGCCTGAGCAATAATACTTTTTTTATCTCTCATAGTTTCTTCAGCCTTTTTCAATTCAGCCGGAAGACTAAGTCTGATGCTGTCAATATACTCACGCATAAGATCCGCATCAATCATTTTTTTGTTGGAGAACGGTACAGCCGATGAAGTGTCGAGAAGTTCGTCCATTAATTCAAGAGTCTGCTCATATTTCATAATAACAATCCTTTCTATTACTATAAATCAAAATTTTGTATTATCGTCTTTAAAAAGCCTGTCCTTGATACGCTGTAAAATACATTCAGGAACAAAGCCGTCAATATCGCCGCCGAAACTGGCAATTTCTTTAACAACGCTGGAAGATAAAAACATATTTTCCCCCGTAGTAGTCAAAAACACCGTTTCAGCCTCGTCATAAAGCTTTTTATTGGCAAGAGCCATCTGAAATTCATACTCAAAATCCGAAACAGCTCGAAGTCCTTTAACAATAGCACAAGCACCGGTTCTTTTAAGATAATCGGCAAGCAGACCGCTGTTGCAGTCAACTACCACATTATCAAGGTGATTTGTTGCGTCCATAATCATCTGCATACGCTCTTCAACGGAAAAACTGGCCGTAGCCTTGTTCGGATTATACGAAACAAGCACAATAACTTTATCAAAAAGCTTAGCTGCTCTGTTAATTATATCAATATGTCCTAAGGTTACAGGGTCGAAGCTGCCGGGACAAACAGCAATTCTCATTAATTATCGTCCTCCTTGACAGGCTTGACAAAAACCGTAACGCAGATATTACCATATTTATATCTCTTACGGCAAACAAGATCGCCGTATTTGTTATTTAAAACAAGTTCTTTTTCATGTTCGCAGACAATAAGGGCATTGTCATTAAGCTTTGGAGAAATACTTTTAAGAGCCTTTTCCACAAGACCATTTCTGTAAGGCGGGTCGATCAGTACAATATCAAGCCCGGCCTTTGCGATTTTCAAATATTCAATACTGTCCATGTTAAGGACTCTTGACTGTGAATTAAGTCCACAGCTATTAATATTTTCTTTAATAACAGCAACAGCAGAAGGATTTTTGTCAACGAAAACGCAGTGATTTGCACCTCTGCTCAAAGCTTCGATTCCAAGCTGACCGCTGCCTGCAAAAAGGTCAAGCACCGATGCTCCCGGAATGTCAAATTGTACGGCAGAAAAAATAGCCTCCTTAACCATATCGGAAGTAGGTCTTGTATCCAAAGATTCCAAGGTTTTTAATTTTTTGCCTCTGCAAGAACCCGTAATAACTCTCATAATCAATCACCAATTCAAATATTTATACTATACATTATACTATATTAAAAAGCGTTTGTCCATAGTATTTTACAACTTTTTTAATTTTTATGCACAATATTAAAAAGGGCGAAGAAATCTGTCGCCCCTTTATCTATTTTTATATTTATTACTGAAAATCCGACAATATTAATCCTGCTTGCGTTTCTGAATTTCTCCTGTTATACGCACAACAAGATTTCTGGGAGCAATTTTTGAGGCAGTTACAAGAGCTTTCATAGACGGCTCGGGAACAATAATAGTTTTTCCTGCAAACATTTCTCTCACAGCAAAATCACTGCACTTTTTGGCTGAAATAGATTTCACTCCAAACTTACAGCCTGCAACAGAATTAAACTCCGTATCCACAGGTCCGGGGCAAAGTGCGGAAATATGAACATTACTTCCTGAACATTTCAGCTCGCTATCAATAGCGGAAGTCAAATCGGCAACATAAGCCTTTGACGCATAGTAGGACGACATAAAAGGTCCTCCTGACATTAGTCCCGCTGAGGATGCAACATTCATAATATAACCTCTGTTTGCTTTGACAAAATCATTAAGAAAAAGCTTTGTAAGAATATGAACAGCAGTAATATTTGTGTCAATCAACTTTAACTCCGTATCAAGGGAGGTTTCGGTAAATTCTCCGAAAATGCCAAATCCTGCGGAATTAATAAGCACCGAAATTTTTTCGTCCTTAGTTTCTTCATAAAGTCTGAAACATTCTTCACGCTTTGACAAATCGCAGGGGATAATTCTTGAAGTGCCTCTTAACTGCTCTGAAAGTTTCTCTAATTTATCATTACGTCTTGCAGCAAGAATACAGCGAAACCCACGTTTGCTCAAATTAATTGCAATTTCTCTGCCGATACCTGAACTCGCACCGGTAATTAAAGCCGTTTTTGCCATATCAAAGCACACCCTTTCTACGTTATCATTTATTAAATTATTATAGCTTAATTATTGCATTTTGTCAAGCTTTCTATTATTCAATTATTTAAATTATATACCTAAAAATCGTTTTAAACTATTCAATGGTAAAGAAATCCGATACCATTAAAACAAATAGCTCTCACTGTCGATATTTTCAGCAATGAGAGCTATAAAAGTATGTTACAATAAATTATTCGTAAAGCGGATATTTAGCACAGATTTTCTCAACCTCAGCTCTGATTTCATCAGCCTTATTGTCAAAATCAGTAGCAGTGAGATAAATGCACTCAGCAATCTTGTCCATATCTTCCTCAACAAGACCTCTTGTTGTAACAGCAGGAGTACCGATTCTTACACCGCTTGTGATGAATGGGCTCTGTGGGTCGTTAGGAATTGCATTTTTGTTTACTGTAATGTAAACCTCGTCAAGCTTCTTTTCAAGCTCCTTACCTGTAATGTTGAACGGTTGAAGGTCAACAAGCATAAGGTGATTGTCAGTACCGCCTGAAACAAGGTTAAAGCCTCTGGAAAGAAGTCCCTTAGCAAGCGCCTGAGCATTCTTTACAACCTGCTCACCATAAGCCTTGAACTCAGGTTTGAGAGCTTCACCGAAACATACAGCCTTAGCAGCAATAACGTGCATAAGAGGACCGCCCTGAGTACCAGGGAAAATAGCCTTGTTGAACTTCTTAGCAAGCTCCTCATCGTTTGTAAGAATCATACCGCCTCTTGGACCTCTCAAAGTCTTGTGAGTAGTAGTAGTTACAACGTCAGCGTAAGGAATTGGAGAAGGATGCTGACCTGCTGCAACAAGACCTGCAATGTGAGCCATATCTACCATGAAATATGCTCCCACAGACTTAGCGATATTTGAAATTCTCTCGAAATCAATTACTCTTGGGTAAGCGGAAGCACCTGCAACGATAAGCTTAGGCTTAACTTCCTGAGCCTGCTTTTCAAAAGCGTCGTAATCAATAAAGCCCTTTTCGTCAAGACCATAAGAAACAAAGTTGAAATATTTACCTGACAAATTAACAGGTGAACCGTGTGTAAGGTGACCGCCGTCAGCAAGGCTCATACCCATAACAGTATCGCCCGGTGTAAGCAAAGCAAAATAAACAGCAGTATTAGCCTGAGCGCCTGAATGAGGCTGAACATTAGCAAACTTGCAGTCAAAAAGCTTGCAAGCTCTTTCAATAGCAATATTCTCAACTACGTCAACGCATTCGCAGCCGCCATAGTATCTCTTAGCAGGATAGCCCTCAGCATATTTGTTAGTAAGAGCTGAACCCATAGCAGCCATAACAGCAGGAGAAACGATATTTTCGCTTGCAATAAGTTCAAGATTTCTTCTCTGTCTGGCAAGCTCAGAGTTCATAGCGTCGCCAATTTCCTTATCAGCGTTTGCAACAAAACCGATTGTGTCCATAATTTTCATATTAAAACTCCTTGTCAAAAAAATAAGCACCTAAGTTACTCTTTATATTATATAATATTTTTACTGAATTAGCAAGTCTTTTTTGAAAAAATAATTGTGATATGAAAATTTTTATGATATAGCAAAATTTAATATATTTTAATGTAAGGCTGTTTTTAGATTTATCCGTCT
>JBJERA010000247.1:0-5105 GCA_051882035.1 Hominimerdicola sp. | reverse complement strand
GACGAAAAATTTTCTGCGTTATCCGCACACAATAGTTGTGCGGTATTGCCTTAATTGTGCATTGTGCTTTTGGTTTTTGTTAAGCCTTATTATTTTTTGTGAAAATTGAAAAAATATATAAAAATATCGAAAAAAGTCTTGTAAAATCGGAAATAATAAAGTATAATGTTTTATAGATGACTTTTTGCAGGAGTTGTGCCTGCTTAAAAATTAAATTCGGAGGATTGATTATTTTTATGGGAAACGCTGAAAAAATTCTGTTTGATAATTCATCAAGAGTTGCGCC
Organism: Hominimerdicola sp.; assembly: GCA_051882035.1. Classification (GTDB taxonomy): domain Bacteria; phylum Bacillota; class Clostridia; order Oscillospirales; family Ruminococcaceae; genus Hominimerdicola. Next base: position 4,819 of record JBJERA010000247.1, on the reverse strand, counting down.
TCTCGGTCTGATTGCTATGGAAGGCGCTGCCGAGCTTGGTCAGAAGGTAAACAGTTATTTGACACAGTGGGCTAACGAAAACGAACACATTAAGGATTCTTTTTTAGTTGACGTTGACTGCCCTAGATTTTCTTCCGGCGACGGTAAAGGACTTATCAAATCAACTATCAGAGGCGATGACCTGTTTATCCTCTGCGATGTAGGCAATTACAGTTGCACTTATAATTATTTCGGCAAGGAAAACCGTATGTCGCCTGACGACCACTATCAGGATTTGAAGAGAATTATTCAGGCTGCAAGCGGTAAGGCGCACAGAATCAACATTATTATGCCTTCCCTTTACGGCGGCAGACAGCACAGAAGAAACTTCCGTGAGTCGCTTGACTGCGCATTTGCTTTGCAGGAACTTCAAAGCATGGGCGTTTCAAATATTCTCACTTTTGACGCTCATGACCCTCGTGTGCAGAACGCTGTTCCGCTTATGGGTCTTGACAATATTATTCCTTCATATCAGGTGCTTAAAACAATGTTCAGAGAACTTGATGATTTCAGACCTGATAAGGAGCATTTCATGATTGTTTCACCTGATGAGGGTGCAATTAACAGAAATATGTATTATGCGTCTGTTCTTAGCGTTGATTTGGGTATGTTCTATAAGAGAAGAGATTATTCCACAGTTGTTGACGGAAGAAATCCTATCGTTGCTCATGAATATCTTGGAAACGACGTTGCAGGCAAGGACGTGTTCATTGCTGATGATATTATTTCCTCAGGCGAGTCAATGCTTGACATTGCAATCGAGCTGAAAAAGCGTAAGGCTAACAAGATTTACTGTTACGCAACATACCCTATCTTTACAAACGGTCTTGATTCCTTTGACAAGGCTTATGCTGACGGAATTATTGACGGTGTATTCGGTACAAACCTCACTTACAGAACTCCTGAGCTGCTTCAAAGTCCTTGGTTCTACGAGGTTGACTGTGCTAAGTATATTGCTTATTTTATTGCATCGCTTAACCATGACCAGTCAATTTCAAGTGTAATTGACCCACATAAGAAAATTCAGGCACTTTTGAAGAAGTACGGCATCAAGTAATTTAAATAAGGTTTAACACTTATTATTTCGTAAAACGGGCGAAGAATGTTTGTTCCGGCAATGCAGGGACGGATATTTCCGCCCGTTTGATTTATAATATGCAAAACATTTTGAAAGGCGGAGAATTTAATGATTTTTGCAGGAATAGTTGCAGGGGGCTGCGGTTCAAGAATGAAATGCGCCGATATTCCAAAGCAGTTTCTTGAAATTGGCGGAGAACTAATAGTTGTAAGAACGGTAAAGCGTTTTCTTGAAATTGACAGTATTGATAAGGTTTATATCGGAATAAAGCCTGATTGGCATGATTATATGTGCGAGCTTGCAGAAAATTTTTCTCTCAATATGGACAGACTGTCAATTATTGACGGCGGTACAGATAGAAATGGTACGGTTATGAATATTATTGACAGAATAAAAATCGATTTTGGCTGTAATAAGGGTGATATTATTCTTACTCATGACGCTGTCAGACCGTTCGTTTCAGAGAAAATTATTCTGGATAATATCGAGTGTGCTAAGAAGCATTCAGCCTGCGGAACTTATGTGCCTGCGGTTGATACGATTGTAAAATCCTGCGGAAAAATCGTTGAAACGACTCTTGACCGAAGTGTACTGTATCAGGCTCAGACTCCGCAAAGCTTTGAAATCACAGAGCTTTTAAAATGCTTTGAAAGTTTGTCCGACGAGCAGAAGTCCGGACTTACGGACACTTGCAGTATTTTCACTGCCTGCGGAAAGGATATTCATATTGTTTCAGGGGACGTAATGAATTTTAAAATTACTACGGATAATGATTTGTTTATTGCAAGAGCGTTGACGGATAAATAAAAACAGTAAAGCGGGGGAACAATGTTCGCCCGCTTTACTCGTAAATATGAAGCATTTTTATACACTAATTTCAAACACAAAATCGTCCATTACAAATCCCTCACCGATGTCAACGATCTGAGAGCGGATTTTTTTCATGCCAAGAGCATTGTATGCCGAAATTGCAGTATCATTGTGAATGTTAACTGTCAGCCAAACGCTTTTTAATCCCATACCTTTGGCAAGACCTTTTATAAATGCAAAAGCAAGAGAGGCATAACCTCTGCCACGATATTCCTTTTTAAGGTAAAGCTTTGACAGAAAAAGTGTTCCGTCATTTTTCGGGCAAACTGCAAAATATCCGATTGCATTGCCGTCTAGCATGATATTGTAGTATGAATAACCCTCGTCAATCTGCTGTTTCATTGCAGAAAAAGACTGGAATTTTTCTACCATGTAATCAATCTGACTTTGTGAAATTATGGAGATGAAATATTCGTTCCAGATTTCATTTGCCATTTCAGCTGTTGTTTTAAGCTGGAAATCGCAGATGCATTTTTCAAAAGAAATCACTAATCCTCACAGCCTTTCATGTACTCAACAAACTGTTTTGCAACTCTTGGAGAACGTCCTGCCCTTGAAAGAGCGTAAGCCTCAGCTTTCATGAACAATTCTTCCTCAGGAGTTTTAAGGTCATACTGCAACGCAAGATTCTTAACAACGTCAAGATAAACCTTCTTATCAGGCTTCTGGAAAGTAATTGTAAGTCCGAATCTGTCTGAAAGCGACAAAAGTTCCTGCATTGTATCCTTAAAATGAATTTCGTCCCCCTCTCTTGCAGAGAAAGTTTCTCTTACAAGATGGCGTCTGTTTGAAGTAGCATAAATAACAAGATTTGACGCAGTGGAGGAAACACTGCCTTCGAGAATTGCCTTTAAAGCTGCAAAATCGTCATCGTCCTCTGTAAAAGAAAGGTCGTCTATGAAAATAATAAATTTCAGCGGATTTTTGCTTATGGTTTCAACGATTGTAGGAATTTCATGGAGCTGTTTTTTCTTCAATTCAATAAGTCTTAAACCGTATTTTGCAAAATCATTGGCGATTGCCTTGACAGTTGAGGATTTTCCCGTACCGCAGTCACCGTACAAAAGCACGTTGTTTGCAGGCTTGCCGTTAATCAACGCTCTTGTGTTGGCAATAACCTGCTCACGCTCGTATTCGTAGTTTGAAAGCTTGTCCAAAGTAATATCATCAGGGTATTCAACAGGAGTTATCTTACCGTCTTTGAGAATAAATACATGATACTGAGAGTAAATGCCATATCCAAACTGATTTATAGCGTGAATTCTGTCAGCGTAAATTTTTGAAAAGTCAAGCTGTTCGGTTCTGTATCTCGGTAAAAATCCGGAATAATTGATTTTTTCAATAATTTCCTCGCAGGGAATAAGGGACAGCTTTTCAATAATGTAAAGCTCGTTGGCAAGACATTCGTCAAGCAGTTCGCCCGTTTCCTTTCCCTCACCTTTGGCGAGCATAAACAGATTTTCATTTTCAAGCACAAGTTTGAGAACATATTTTGTAAAGTTATCAGAATACGCAAAAAGCTCTGAAATAAAATCAGTGTACGCAGTAATTGCCTTTTTTACGTCATTGTCCTCGCAGGCATCAAGAGCAATCAGAAACTTTTTAAAAACGGGAACTTTATGCAGACTTCTGAAAATAACCAGCGTGTCCGCCTCTTTAAGTAATGTTTTAAAATCTAGAGCATTGTCCATTTCTTTCATATTTCAACAATCCTTTCTGAATGAAAAATTGGACAGCGTCGCACAACTTGTGCGGTGTTGTCGTTATTATCTACAATTATATAACTTTTTCAGCCTTTCGTCAACCGTAATTTAAAAGTGTGGAAAAAACTGCCGGATTTACGGAATTTTGCTGTTGACTATCAAAGAAAAAAATGATATAATAAAATAAATATGTTATTAAAGACTAGGACGGTGTAATTATGAAAGTAAAATTAATAACCCATACTCCGGAACCCGAAAAGATTATTGCTACTGCGGCGAAGCTTTGCTATTCGAACAGCGAAATCGAAACGCTTATGGACGGTCTTACTGAGGAGAAGGTTGAAAGCTTTGTGGATATGCTTGCGTCAATCGGACATGAATCGCCTATTGAACACGTTACTTTTACTTTCGGAATCGAGGAAGTTTCACGTTCTTTTCTGGCTGAAATGACAAGACACAGAATGGCGTCCTTTTCTGTTCAAAGTCAAAGATATGTGGAGGTTACCGATTTTAAATTTGTTACTCCGCCTGAAATTGCTGCTGATGAAAACGCTGTAAAGATTTTCAACGAGCAGATGGATTCTGCTATTGAAAGCTATAATAAGCTTGCAGAAATTCTTAAAGCAAAGCATTATAAAACTTTTATTGCAGAGGGCTGTGACGAAAAGACGGCAAAGCACAAAGCTCAGAAAAAGGCTATTGAGGACGCAAGATTTGTTCTGCCTAATGCGGCGAATACAAAAATGGTCGTTACAATGAATGCCAGAAGTCTTATGAATTTCTTCAAGCTGAGATGCTGTAACAGAGCTCAGTGGGAAATCAGAAGCGTTGCTGCTGAAATGCTAAGACTGTGCTGTGAGGTTGCACCTACCTTGTTTAAGAACGCAGGACCGTCATGCGTTAGGTTCGGCAAATGCTGCGAGGGAAATATGACCTGCGGAAAAATGGCTGAGGTTCAGAAATTTTACGGAGATTTGAAAAATGGAAAGTAAATCAAGGCTTATTGTTCTCGAAGGACTTGATGGCTGCGGAAAATCTACTCAGCTTGATAAGCTTAATGAATATTTTATAAATAAAGGTGTAAAGATAAAGGCAATAAGCTTTCCTGATTATAAAAATCCATCGTCGG
>JBJERA010000246.1:0-5116 GCA_051882035.1 Hominimerdicola sp. | reverse complement strand
AGATGCAGTTTCTGCGTCAAAAATTGATAAATCCGATGCGGTAACAATAATCCCTGTTACAGATGATTCGGCAGCGAGATCGTCAGGAATATGCCCTCACCCATTTGCTGACAAGTTTATATATATTGCAGGCGATTACAGTAAATATGCACAAGGCAAAAAGGCTGATAACAGCAAGTATTACGAAGCATATATGAATCAGCTTAAAGGCTGGGCAGAATCGGAATATTCTCATAAGGCGGTAAAGGCGGTCTATAAGTATCTTGAAAAGGCTGAGATAATTTCTGACCTTGTTAAATTCGGCATTGTAGAGATTGATGAGGAAACGGGAAAATTCAAGGATAAGGAAAAAATAGCAGGAATAGCTCAGGAGGAATGTTTTGTTAGATTTAAAGTTAATTATGATGACATAAATCATGAAACTGCCACATGGAAAGACAAAACATTATATGACAGCTTTATTGCATACAATTCAAGTGTTATTGGAAATGTTCAGCTTTGCTATGCTACGGGAAAGGAACTTCCAAGTACGTACAAGCACCCGTCGAAAATCAGAAATGCAGGAGATAAAGCCAAAATTATTTCAGCCAATGACGAAAGCGGTTTTTCTTATCGTGGACGCTTTAAAGACAAGGAGCAGGCAATTTCCGTAAGCTATGATTTTTCGCAGAAAATGCATAATAGTCTTAAATGGCTTATACAAAAGCAGGGCGTACCTATTGAAAATTCGCTCATGCTGGTGGTGTGGGAAAGTGCTTTGCAGGAACTTCCGAAAATCACCAAAAGTTATGATGATGCTTTCAAGAATTTTTTTGACGACAATGAAAAAGAAAATGTACCCGACACATATCCAATGTATCAGGATCAGCTGAAAAAATCTATATTCGGCATAAATCAAAGGCTTAAACCCAATTCAAAAACTATGGTAATGGGACTTGATTCGGCAACAACAGGACGATTGTCAATAGTTATGTATTCAGAATTGGAAAGTACAGCTTTTCTTGAAAACATTCGGAAATGGCATAATGATACAGCATGGTACAGATTTAACGGCAAAATCAAAAAAAACGAGGTCAATTCATTTGCATTGAAAGAACTTATAAATTATGCGTTCGGCTCAGAACAGAGTGATTCTGTAAAGGCAAAGGATAAACTCGTTACTGACTATATGTGCAGGCTTATCCCCTGCGTGACCGAAGGAAGAAAAATCCCAAGGGATTTGCTTTCAGCACTTGTGAACAAGGCGTCAAATCCTTTGGCTTATGATAACAGATATAATTGGCAGAAAGTCCTTGAGGCTGCGTGTGCAATTATTAGAAAAACAGAAATTGAAAAAGGAGTGGGATGTCAAATGGCATTGGACGAAAATTGCAATGAAAGAAGTTATTTGTATGGAAGATTACTTGCTGTAGCAGATATTGCTGAAACAATATCTTATGATAAGGGAGAAGAAAGAACTACAAATGCAAAGCGTTATTTTGAAGCTTTTTCAAATCACCCTTACACAACATGGGAGACTATTTATAAACGTTTAGCTCCATATCTTGAAAAGCTTGACAAAAAATCACAAAATGGCAGCTGCTATTGCCGTAAATTAATCAATGAGATAATTGATCAATTTGACAGCGAAACTTTTTCGGATGATTCAAAGCTTAAACCAATATATCTGCATGCGTATAGCTGTCAGATAATGAAATTTTATAACAAGGATAAAAATGAGGAGGAATAAACCATGAGCACACTTTCAACAAAAATTGATTTCGCAGTAGTATTTACTGCTACAAACGCAAACCCTAACGGAGATCCGCTTAACGGAAACAGACCAAGAGAAACATTTGATGGCTACGGCGAAATCTCAGATGTATGCATTAAAAGAAAAATCAGAAACAGACTTCAGGATATGGGCGAAAAGATTTTTGTTCAGTCCGATGACCGCTGTGATGACGATTTTGACAGCCTGAGAAGCAGAGCGGAAGGATGCGATGCTATGAAAGCTGTCAGCAACGGTAAAAAGACAAACCGTGATGACTATGCAAAAGCAGCTTGCCAAGAATGGATTGATGTAAGAAGCTTTGGTCAGGTTTTTGCATTCAAAGGAACAGATGTTTCGGTCGGAGTAAGAGGTCCTGTTTCAATAAATCAAGCTGTAAGTGTGTCGCCTGTTGATATTATAAGTATGCAGATAACAAAAAGTGTAAACAGCGAGAGCGGAAAGGAAGGGAAGGCTTCTGACACCATGGGCATGAAACACCGCATTGAATTTGGCCTTTATACCGTAAAGGGCTCTATTAACTGTCAGCTTGCTGAAAAAACAGGCTTTTCGGACGAAGATGCAGAAAAAATAAAACAGGCACTTATGACTTTGTTTGAAAATGATTCATCTTCCGCAAGACCTGATGGCAGTATGGAAGTTTGCAAAGTGTTCTGGTGGAAGCATGACTGTAAAACACCAAAATATTCAACTGCAAAGGTGCATCGTTCACTTCATGTTGAACCTAAGGAGGGAGTAAGCAAGCCGTCATCGGTTTTTGATTATAATATTTATTGCGATGAACTTGAAGGGCTTAAACCTGAAGTATATGATATGATATAATAATATGTCTGAATACAATCAGGACGAGTATCTTATGCTTTCGGGAATACAGCATTTTGTTTTCTGTCGCAGACAGTGGGCACTGATACACATTGAACAGCAGTGGGCAGAAAATTTTCGTACTGTTGACGGAAATATCATGCATGAAAAAGCTCACAACAGCAGTTTCAATGAAAAGCGTGGAGATACCATTATTACAAGAGGTATGGCAATTTCTTCCGCAGAACTTGGTGTAAGCGGTGAATGTGATGTTGTGGAATTTCACAAAAGTAATAAAGGAACGGAAATTTTCGGATATGAAGGCAGATATGAGGTTGTTCCTATTGAATACAAAAGAGGAGAGCCAAAAGAAAATGAAAGCGATGTAATGCAGCTTTGTGCTCAGGCTATGTGCCTTGAAGAAATGCTTTGCTGCGAAATCAATGAGGGTTTTCTCTTTTACGGCGAAAACAAGCGCAGACACAGGGTTTTGTTTGACGGAGGATTAAGGGAACGGACAAAAGCTGCTATTACCGAAATGCATAGGCTTTATGCAAAAAAATATACCCCGAAAGTAAAGCGTACAAAATCCTGCAATGCCTGTTCGCTGAAAGAAATCTGCCTGCCGGTGCTGATGAAAAATAAAAGTGCGTCAGAATATATAAGAAAGTCAATTGAGGACGCAGGAGGAGATTAGCATGAAAAAATTGCTGAACACTCTTTATATTACTTCTCCCGACAGGTATCTTTCGCTTGACGGTGAAAATGTTGTTGTCAATGAGAATGATAAAATTGTGGGACGGGTGCCTTTGCATAATCTTGACGGAATTGTAACCTTCGGTTATACAGGGGCAAGTCCTGCATTAATGGGCAAATGTTCCGAAAAAGGAATAGACATATGTTTTATGAGCGGCAGTGGAAAATTTCTTGCAAGAACGCAGGGGCAGGTAAGCGGAAATGTTCTTCTGCGACGTCAGCAGTACCGTTTTGCAGATGACAAATCAATTTCGCTTGAAATTGCCAGAAATATGATTGCAGGAAAAATTTTCAACAGCAGGTGGACGCTTGAAAGAACTGTACGTGACCACGAAATAAAAATAGACTGTGTTAAATTCAAGCAAAAGTCAGGTTTTTTGTATAATTCTTTGCAAAAGGTCATGAATGTACGTGATATTGATTCACTGAGAGGAATTGAGGGCGAAGCTGCTTCGGTTTATTTTTCGGTATTTGACGATATGATTTTGCAGCAAAAGGAAGATTTTTATTTCAAGGAAAGAAACAAACGTCCTCCTCTTGACAATGTAAATGCCATGCTGTCATTTGCGTATTCACTTGCAACAGGAATGTGTACGTCTGCCCTTGAAGCTGTGGGACTGGATCCTTATGTGGGATTCATGCATACCGATCGACCAGGAAGACGTTCTCTTGCTCTTGATTTGGTGGAGGAATTTCGTGCGTTGATGTGTGACAGATTTGTTCTTATGCTTATAAACAAGCGAATGGTATCACCCAATGATTTTGAAAAAAGAGAAAATGGTGCAGTGATAATGTCGGACAACGCAAGAAAAGCTTTTTTGTCAGCTTGGCAGAAAAGAAAAAGCACTATAATAACTCACCCGTTTTTGGAAGAAAAAGTCGAATGGGGGATGCTGCCTTATGTTCAGGCACTGCTTTTGTCAAGGTATATACGAGGAGATTTAGACAGCTACCCACCTTTTATGTGGAAGTGATAAATTTGTTGGTACTTATAACATACGATGTAAATACAGAAACCAAAGAGGGAAGAACGAGACTGAGAAAAGTTGCAAAACAGTGTGTAAATTATGGTGTCCGAGTGCAGAATTCAGTTTTTGAATGTATAATGGACGCAGCAAAATGCCGTGAGGTGAAACAAATTTTATCTGAAATTATTGATAAAGAAAAAGACAGCCTGCGATTTTACTATCTTGGAAACAAATATAAAACCAAAGTGGAACACATAGGAACCAAGAAAACACTAAATGTAGAAGAACCATTGCTTTTCTAGTGCGAATGTAAAGCAAACATAAAAACATACAGGTATTCGCACCAGAAAAATCGGAAAAAATGTAAAATAACAGTATGTTCTTTAAAAAAGAAAACTGTTTTTTGTCAAAACTGAATAAATAGCAAAAAAATATCAAATCAGATTTATTCAATTTTGCTGTCACCCTCCACTCGGAGGGTGTGGATTGAAATCAATCCCGATATTGATTTCAGCAGGAGCAAGGATAGTCACCCTCCACTCGGAGGGTGTGGATTGAAATAACAGTTCCCTGACTTCTTTGACTTCTTTGAGAACGTCACCCTCCACTCGGAGGGTGTGGATTGAAATTTTGTCAGCCATTTAATCACCTCCATAAGTTTATTGTCACCCTCCACTCGGAGGGTGTGGATTGAAATGGGTTATCCAACAGGCTGATGATTAAGGCTTACAGTCACCCTCCACTCGGAGGGTGTGGATTGAAATATAATCATCAAATAGTGATGAACCCTCACTAGTTGGTCACCCTCCACTCGGAGGGT
>JBJERA010000245.1:0-5124 GCA_051882035.1 Hominimerdicola sp. | reverse complement strand
TGTGTATCTCATATACTTTATTTTATCATATTTTTTCTATGTGGACAAGTTCTTAGCCTTTAATCCCAAATCTCCAATTCCAGAAGATGAAAATAAACTAATTGCATTTCTATTCATCTAACGTCTCCTATCTTAAACATTTGCACTTTTACCACTTTTTATCCATTGATCTAGTTCAGATTTTTTGAACTTCCATAATTTTTCAACTTTATGTGCAGGAATACCATTGTCCTTTTTTATCCAATTTCTAATAGTATCTTTATTTACACTCAAATAGTTGGCTGCTTCTTCAATCCCAATCCATTTGTCATCATTTAATACCGTCATTTTTCTTCTCCCTTCATGGTACTAACGTTATTAGTATACCATTGCTTTTATATGATTTCAACTTGTTTCATATGAATTTATATGAGCATGTTGGTAATTCATCATAGCGATTTTAACAAAATAGATGTACAAAAATACGGACAACCCAAATCAATATTTTTATCTACCCAACCCATTTTCAACACTTATGTCTATCCAACTATAAAAATTTGCCTCTTTGCTACCCTCTAAACGCAGAAAATCCGAGGACCTGAATTTACGTCCAAATCCTCGGAAAAGCCGTATATTTCAAGCATTTTCACACTATCATTTATGTGTTTTAGTCAACGGAACTACGTTCTCAACATGAATAGAATTGCTAAACATTTCCGTTTACTCTCTGCTTTTTCCATCATTTCTTCTCAAAATTTCATCATCAAGAAAATCCTGAAATATTGCATAATCTTTTATCCCGTCTCCGAGACTTTCCATTTTTTCAAGAATTTTATTCCTCTGATTCTCCGAAAGATTATTTTTTGCATTTTCTGCTTCATTCATCCAGTGTTGTATCTCTTGCCCTACAACACTTTTAATTCCTTGATTCTTGGCAGCAATTGTTCCGCTACCATTCAAAACCTGTGTATTTGCCCATTCTTCCTGTTCTGCCATTGAATAAAACGTTACAATCATAATTCCCAATAGATTAGATATTGTGAATGAAGTTTTCCCATTATACGCCGAATACGAAGTAATGCTCCTATGCATAGCCACACTTGGATTTTTCTCAAAATCATAATTACTTGCACTTTCAATTCTATCAAAGAAAAACATATGATTCTGAATATCTGAAACATCCTGTCTCTTACCCAAAAGGTAATCTCTCATGATGCTCTCCGCTCTTAGCATTATCATTAATATTTCTTTATTAAAAGTTGGATCACAAGAATACTCTTCCAAATCTAAATACAGACTTCTCCAACTTAATGAAATAATGAAATAAGTTAAATTCTCATCATATACAAATATTTGTTGCTTATGATCTTGCCACGGATTAAAAATATTACTTGCGAACCAACGTTCCTTTGCACTGAACAGTTCTTCACAGTCATGGCATAGCATATAGTGTTTTTCTATATCCTGTGCTACTTTATTAGGTTCATTTGTTATGCGTATATTTCCAGGAGCTGTTTTTATCATTTTACGCCCTACAAAATGAGGAACAATGTGGCTGAGTTGAAGTTCCTTATTCTGCCTACACAAGGCACATTGACCATTTATCGTCTTTACCTTTCCCATTTCATTATCCCTCCGTTCATTTTTTTCCGTTTCAAAATACAAACAAAATCATTCTGTATCGTTGCAAGACATCTTATTTTAATTCTTGAGTCTAGTATTCTCCTGGTAATCTTGTCTTTTTTCTTCTACCAACGGTTTGACTCGTTTTTCCCCATTACATTGCGAATTTCTTGTAATTCCGGAGTTCTGTCATATTCAGCAAAAAACTTTAACAATCCTATCTCCACAACCTGTACCATTTCAATCCTGTCAACTCACCCCTGCAACCCACTGACTGTAGATATGTTTGCTCTTTGCATAAAACAAAAAAACCAAAAAGCCTAGACTTCAACCTCAACTCTCGGAAATCCCTTTATTTCAAGCCTTTTTCACACATTAATTATCTTTCCTTGACATCAATACGACACTCTCCACATGCGTAGTTCTAGGAAATAAATCAACGCCCTTAACCTTAACGGTTTCATACCCCAGCTCGCCAAGAATCGCACAGTCTCTTGCGGCGGTAGCATGATTGCAGGAAATCATTACTATTCTGTCGGGAGACATTTTTGCCATGCATTCAAGAGTTTCCCTGTCGCATCCCTTCCGTGCAGGGTCGGCAATAATCACACTTGGACGCTCTCCCCGACTGTAAAGAATTTCAGCAATTTCACCTGCGTCACCACAGATAAATTCAGCATTTTCTATGCCATTGGCTTTAGCGTTTCTTTTTGCATTTTCAATAGCCTGAGGAATAATTTCCACTCCCACAAGTTTTTTTACACGATTTGCCATTGACAAACCGATAGTTCCTGCTCCGCAGTAAAGGTCAAGCAAAACGTCATTCTCATTAAGCTGAGCAAACTCCATTGCAACACGGTAAAGTTTCTCAGCTTGAAGAGTATTTACCTGATAAAATGACAACGGAGAAATTTCAATACTATTACCGCACATTGTGTCTTTTATGGTATCAGAACCAAATACCGACACACATTTTTCACCCAAAATGACATTTGTGTTTTTAGAGTTTTCATTAAGAATTATGCTCTTAATATCGTAATAATTTTCAGTAAGAATATCTACAATGCCTCTAAGCTTTTTTGCCTTATCAATATTTGTAACCACAAGACAAACCATTATCTCACCACTATGCTCCCCACGCCGAAGATAAATATGTCTGAGCAAGCCTTTTCCGCTGATTTCATCATAAGCTTTTATGCGGTTATTATTGACAAAATCCATAATATCGGACACGATTTCCGAAAAAACTTCAGGCTGTAAACGGCAGTTGTGAAATTCTACCACTCTATGAGAACGTCTTGAATAAAATCCGCAAACTGCCCTGCCATCCTGATCTGCAACAGGATACTGAGCCTTGTTACGATAACAGTCAACGTTCTCACAGCCCAAAAATTCGTCATATTCAGGATTAAGCTTTCCTATTCTTTCAAATGAATCTCTGATAAACTTGTCCTTAATGCGGCATTCCTCATCATAGGAAAAATGTCGGAATGAACAGCCTCCGCACTTTTTGCTGACAGGGCAGTCTTCATTTATACGAGTTTCCGAGGGTTTTAAAATCTTCTCCGCAATTCCATAGCAGAAAGTCTTTTTTACCTTTACAATTCTGCACGAAATAATGTCGCCAACAGCCGTCATCGGCACGAAAACCGCAATTTCATTGTATCTGCCTACGCCGTTGCCCTCGTTGGTAATATCAGTTATTTCAAGTTCAATTATATCATTTTTATTCAGCATAAAAATCCTCAATTTCGTTCTTTTTTTCAAGCATCAGGTCGAAATGCTTGTTGTATTCCAGCGGAAACTTATAGTTAAACACACGTTCAAGCCTGCCGTTTTTCAAATCAACAAGCTTGGTTGAGCCGCCTGCACCCATAGCAATAATTGTCTGAACTTCTTCCATAATATAGATATTATACAAGCTTTCACAGCCTTTTTTCGCCCAGCCTATATTCTCTAAATTTTCCAGCATATTTTTCTGTCTATACAAATAATAAGGCTGATAGCCCGATTCTCTCAAACGCTTAGTGGCATAATCAACCATTTTATCCGCAGGATTTTCAAGCACCGCCTTATCACCCTGATTGAGCCTTGCCGCACGTTTAATTGAAAGAGTGTGAACCGTAATATTTTCAGGAGAAAGCTCAATCAGCCTGTCAATAGTATTCTTAAAGCTTTCCACCGTATCGGTAGGCAAACCTGCAATTATATCAGTATTTATGCAGTCAAAACCAACGCTTCTTGCAAGCTGATAGCTTTCTTCAAACTGCTTTACGGTGTGCTTTCTGCCGATTGCTTCAAGAACTCCGTCGTTAAGCGTCTGAGGATTTATTGAAATTCGCTTGCAACCGTTCGCCTTAATGGTTTCAAGCTTTTCTCTTGTAATTGTGTCAGGTCTGCCAGCCTCAACCGTATACTCTCTCAGATATGACAAATCAAAATTTTCAGCAATAGCCTGCATGATTTTTTCAAGCTGTTCTGCCGAAAGCGTAGTAGGCGTGCCTCCGCCGAAATAAACCGTATCAAGCTTCAAGCCAAGCTTTTTAACGATTTGGGCAGTATATTCAATCTCCCTGCACACATTCTCGGTATATTCGGGAATAAGGTTCATACACCCCTCTATCGACTGTGAAACAAAAGAACAGTATGAACATCTTGTAGGACAAAACGGAACAGAAATATACAAGCTGAACGTATCCTCCGAAAGATTATCCAGTACATTTTTTTGTACCATTGCAGTTTCGTAGGCAATATCGCATTTTTCCTCCGAACAAAGATAATTCTTTTGCAGAATATCATAAATTTCAGACTTTGTTTTTCCCTCGTTCAGGTATCTGTTCACCTGCTTGACAGGTCTTATTCCCGTAATAACGCCCCATTTTGCCTGCTTGCCCGTTAATTCAGACATGGCTTTAAAAAGCAGTCGGGATAAGAATAATTCCTTATCCCCACTTAAACCGATCTGATTATTTTCAATTTTAGCACATTTACATACCTTTTGATCGTCATATCTGCAAATAACATACAAAAGAGTATAGCTTTTAAAAACTTTTTCTCTTGCAAATACAAAATCTCCGTCAATTCCGTCAAAGCTGTCGCCGTAAATATGAGTAAAAAGAGTTGCAGGAATAAAAAGCTTCATTACTCCTTCAAGCTCGTATTTATAGTCATTTCCGCTGAAAATTAATGTCATCTGTTTTCACCCGAATAAATCAAATATGGATTAAACCGCTTTTCTTCTTTAAGGGTTGAAGTACTCATATGGCCCGGATAAACGTGCAAATCTTCCTCAATAGACGCAATTTTTGCAAGAGATTTTTTCATTAATTCCTCGTCGCCGTCAGGAAAATCAGTTCTTCCCTGAGATTTCGCAAACAAAGTATCACCCGTAAAAATATTATCCTGACATATAAAGCAAACCGAACCACTTGAATGACCGGGAGTTTCCATAACCTTAAATTCAAGCTCGTCAAGAGTAAGAATATCCCCGTCATTGAAAGTATTTACTTCCCCCGTATAACT
>JBJERA010000244.1:0-5151 GCA_051882035.1 Hominimerdicola sp. | reverse complement strand
AAGGAATAAACTATGTATCAGAATGAACATAACCACGAGCAATGCGGTGGAAAAAATATTAAAAAGGTTAAGGAAATAAGCGAAATTATGCCTGTCGATGAAGAGTCTTATGACGTTGCAGAGCTATTTAAAGTGCTTGGTGACCAGACCAGAGTAAGAATTTTGTTTACACTTATTAAGGACGAAATGTGCGTGTGCGATATTGCGGAAGTTCTGGATATGACTCAGTCAGCGATTTCTCATCAGCTGAGAGTTCTGAAACAAGCAAGACTTGTTAAATACCGCCGTGAGGGTAAAACAGTTTACTATTCTGTTTCCGACAGCCATGTATCAACGATTTTAAGTATGGGAATTGAACATATTTCCGAGTAAGGAGTGATTTGAATGAAAACCCTTTGTTTAAAGCTGGAAGGGCTTGACTGCCCTAACTGTGCGGAGAAAATAAGGGCAAGAGTTGAAAAAATGGATGGTGTGACTTTTGCCGATATGAATTTTATGAATCAGAAGCTTACGGTGAAGCATGACATTTCTGAGGAAAAGCTCCACCAACAGATTGAGGATATTGTCAAAAAGCTTGAACCTGATGTTGAAGTCAAGCCTTATGAGCAGGAGCTTACAAAATCTGAAAGACATACCTTTGATATTATAAGACTGATAGTTTCAGGAGTACTGTTTGCATTGTCATTTGTTATTCCAAATGAAATTACAAGTGCCGTTCTTGCCTTGATTGCGTATGTTATTGCAGGATATGATGTTGTATTTTCAGCTTTCCGTAATTTATTCAAGGGCGAGGCTTTTGATGAATCACTGTTAATGACAATCGCAACAGTTGGTGCTATTGCCCTGAAAGATTTCCGTGAGGGTGCGGCAGTAATGATTTTCTTTCAGCTGGGAGAATTGTTTCAGGCGATCGCTGTTGAACGTTCTAAAAAATCAATTGCCAAGCTTATGGAGCTTAAACCTGAAACTGCAAGAGTATTGAGAGGGGAAAGTGTTGCAGAGATTTCCCCTGACGAGGTTGAAGTAGGTGATATTCTCCTTGTAAAAGCAGGCGAAAGAATACCTCTTGACGGAGTAGTTCATGAGGGATTTTCTGAACTTGACACTTCGGCTGTAACAGGCGAATTTCTTCCTGCCGAAGTTAAAGTGGGCGACAAAGTTTTAAGCGGCTGCGCTAATCTTAAAGGAGTTCTGAAAATTAAGGTTACAAACAGCTTTCGTGAGTCCGCCGTATCAAAAATTCTTGATATGGTGCAGAATTCTACCGAGAAAAAGGCTCAGACAGAAAAATTCATTACTCGATTTGCAAGAGTTTACACACCGGTTGTTGTGGCTCTGGCAGTGCTTTTGGTGTTAATTCCGTCCATTATTACGGGCTTTGACGAATTTTCAAAATGGCTTTACAGAGGCTTGCTGTTCCTTGTAATTTCCTGCCCTTGTGCATTGGTAATTTCCGTTCCTTTAAGCTATTTTGCAGGAATTGGCGGAGCGTCATCAAAAGGCATTCTTATTAAGGGAGCAAACAGCCTTGAAGCTTTGAGCAAATGCAGAACTCTTGCCACAGACAAAACAGGCACTCTGACAAAGGGAAAATTTACTGTTGTCGAAATAAATCCAGACGGTATTTCAAAGGAAGAACTTCTTGAACTGGCGGCATACTGCGAAAGCGGTTCGACTCACCCTATCGGCTTATCAATCTGCAACGAATACGGCAAGGAAATGGACGTATCAAGATTGTCCGACGAAAAAGAAATTGCAGGTCATGGAATATCCTGCAAGCTTGACGGAAAAGAAATACTTTGCGGAAAAGCGGAGCTTCTTAAATCAGCAGGAATTTCAGTCCCGCAGGGAAATCCTCTTTACACAGCAGTTTATATTGCAGTTGACGGAAAATTTGCAGGCGAAATTATGCTGGGCGATGAAATTAAGGAAAGCACCACTCCTGCAATCAGCCGTCTTAAATCGCAAGGCATAGAAACGGTTCTGCTGACCGGCGACAGAAAAGCTGCTGCTGAGGCGGTTGCTGATAAAACCGGAATTTCAACGGTTTATGCGGAACTTCTTCCTGAAAACAAGGTTGAAAAGGTTGAAGAGCTTATGTCCAACCCCGAAAGACAGCTTGTTGCCTTCGCAGGCGACGGAATAAACGACGCTCCCGTAATTGCCAGAGCCGATATAGGCATTGCAATGGGGGGACTTGGTTCAGATATTGCCATTGAGGCGGCAGATGTAGTGCTTATGAACGATGATCCTATGAGCATTGCCAGTGCAATATTCATTTCTCACAAAACCATGAGCATTGTAAAACAGAATATTATTTTTGCATTAGGCATAAAAGCATTGGTCCTTTTTCTCGGAGCGATAGGTTTTGCAGGTATGTGGTCAGCGGTTTTCGCAGACGTAGGAGTAACTGTAATCGCTGTTCTGAATGCGTTCAGGGCATCGAAAGTATAATAAAAAACAAGCACTTTGAGTAAAATCAAAGTGCTTGTTTTATATGAATTATAAATTAAAGCTCTACCTTATAATCCTCAGAGCCTTTACCGTTTACGGTGTAGTATGCAACGCCTTCCTCAGGCTTTACATATACAGTAACAGCCTTCGGCATTCTGTGGCCCTTGGACTTATAATCTGCCTTGCAAGCCTCAGCAACTTTTTGAAGATTAATCTCTTCCTTGCCTGAAATCTGAAGAATAATTTCATCGGCAGCAACACTTTCCTTAACAGCTTTTTTTACTGTATTTGCCTTAGCTTTTACAGCCTTTTCTGCTTTAACGGCAGTTTCCTTTTCGGCAGTATCGTTAACAGCCTTGATTTCTTCCTTTACTTCTTCCTTGACTACGTTTTTAACATTCTTAACTTCTCTTGCTTTCATAATTAATCTCTCCTTTATCCGAAATCAAAAATTACTTTTTATCAACAATAGCCTTCAAAGCCTTGCCAGCTTTAAATGCAGGAACTTTCTTTGCAGGAACATGAACAGGCTGCTTTGTAGCAGGATTAATAGCCTCCTTGGCTGCACGGTCACGAACTTCAAATGAACCAAAATCAACAATGGAAACCTTTTCACCCTTTGAAAGAGCCTCAGTAATAGTATCAATTACAGTTGAAAGAGCTTTTTCAGCGTCCTTCTTTGTATATCCGCCTTTTTCAGCAATAGCGGCAATCAATTCAGCTTTTTTCATTTTTATTTCCTCCCGAATAAAACTTGATTTATGCTAATATTATAACGCATTTATGTAATAAAGTCAATTTTTTTGTTTCTTTTTTAAAGTTGGTCAAAAATATTTGTAGTTTTATATAAAAAAGCCGCATACTATTCCGCTCCAATTTGTACTTATTAACATTATATAAACAGTATACGCGCTCTTACAATTTATTTCACTAAGCAAAATCGGGATAAACTGCTGAAAAATCTGATTAAATCAGCACTTTACAATATTTGTCACGCAAGTAAAATATCATATATTTATTCACTTATATTTCAAAAAATCCCACAAAAGAAAAAGCCCCTGCATAAATGCAGAGACTATAAGCTTAACAGCCGAGCTTTTCCCTTAAAGAATGAATTTTTTCGCCTTATTAACAATACTGCGGTCGTTTTCGTAAGACAAAACCTGACCGGCTCTGCCGATTTCAACCCAGCGGATATCCGCAATTTCCTCAGCCTGAGGAGTAAAATCAGTATTCTTAGCTTTGGCAATAAAATAAACTACAATTTTCTGAGTATCCTTTCTTGGCGAATAGCTGACAATCTCACGGAATGTTGAATCAAGATTTACATCAATACCCGTTTCCTCCATAATTTCACGTTTGGCAGTTTCTTCCTCAGTTTCATTGCCCTCAACGTGTCCTTTTGGGAACGACCAATGCCCGCTGTTAATATGCTTTATCAACAGTATTTCTGTGTTGCCATGATATTTTCTGTACACGATAGCACCACAGGATTTTTCGTGTAGCATCGTCATTATCCTTTCTGAAATTTCGCAGAACTGATCTGCACTTATATCAATTTAATTATAGCACATATTTTTCTATTTGTCTATACCCTAATATAAATAAGGCTGATTTTTGTCAATAATGCACAATAGGTAAAAAATTGTATCAAAACACAATTAGTTCTGCTGTTTATTTGAATTTTTTCTTAATCTTATTAACAATGTTTATGGCAATTTTCTCCTTGAAAGTTATATAATTAGTCACCAATTTTTAATTGACAATCTGACTTCAATACTATACAATATGTTCATACAGAAAAAGTTATCATGAAATGTAATCGTATACAAACAACTGCTGAAAGGACTGATCAGAATGAAACTGAAAAAGATTATGGCTTTTGCTGTATCCATTATTTTGAGCATGGGAATATTATCCGCCTGCGGAAGTTCAGATATTGAAAGCAAGACAGAATCTTCCGCTGCCGAAAGTTCACAAGCTGAAAGTGAACAGGCTATGCCAATCAGAGATATTTCATCATGGGAATTAGTCAAGGAAATGAAAATCGGCTGGAATTTAGGAAATACGCTGGACGCTACGGGTGCAGAGGGTTTGAATGCGGAAACCTCATGGGGAAATGTAACGACCTGCGTCGAAATGGTTACTCTGCTGAAAAATACAGGATTTAACGTGCTTCGAGTGCCGGTTTCATGGGATAAGCACATGGACGAAAATTACAATATTGACGCCCAATGGCTTGCAAGAGTCAAGGAAGTTGTTGACTATGGCATTGACAACGGAATGTATGTAATCCTTAACACGCATCATGAAGAATGGTACTTTCCTAACGAAGAAAACAAGGAGCAGGATATTGAACAGCTTACTGCCCTTTGGTCGCAGATTGCAGAGACATTCAAAAATTACGACGAGCATTTGATTTTCGAGGGGCTTAACGAACCAAGACTGCGTGACACCGCCAACGAATGGAATGGCGGAACTGACGAGGCAAGACAAATATGCAATGAATATGCAAAAGCATTTTACAATACTGTGAGAAATTCAGGCGGAAATAATGCAAAACGCCACCTGATGGTTACAGGCTATGCTGCATCATCGCAGAAATCCTGCCTTGAAGCTATTGACCTATCAGAATTTGATGATAAGGTTATCGTTTCCGTACATGCCTACCTGCCTTATTCCTTTGCTTTGGACACA
>JBJERA010000243.1:0-5164 GCA_051882035.1 Hominimerdicola sp. | reverse complement strand
CAGCGAAATTACTCCCACAAGGGTAACATTAGGAAAATTCAGTCCCTTTGCAATCATCTGCGTACCAAGCATAATATCATACTCGCCGTTTTCAAAAGCCTTAAAATTTTCCTCGTAAGAATATCTTGACGATGCCGTATCAGCGTCCATTCTCAGAAGTCTTGCCGTCGGAAAAAGCCTTGCTATCTCGTCCTCAACACGCTGAGTTCCCACTCCGCTTGATTTAAGCTTGTCAGAACCGCAGTTAGGACATCTGCATTGATTATCCATCGTATATCCGCAGTAATGGCACATATACCGATTATTTTTCTTGTGATAGGTCAGCGGTATATTGCAATTAGGACATACAACAGGCTGTCTGCACGAAACGCAGGAAATATATGTTGTAAACCCCCGTCGGTTAAGAAACAGAATTATCTGCTCTTTTTTTTCAAGAGCAGTTCTGATTTTTTCCGCAAGAGTGCAGCTCAAAAGACTGTCATTGCCCCGTGCTGCCTCCTCCTGCATATCAATAATTTGCACTTTTGGCAGTGGGGCATCGGAATAACGCTTTTTAAGCTGAAACAGATGATATCTGTTTTTCTTGGCAAAATAAAAGCTTTCAAGCGACGGAGTAGCCGATGCCATAAGCAAAACGCAGTTATTATACCCACATCTCTGAATTGCCACATCTCTTGCATGATATCGGGGAGCTGAATCAGATTTATAGGTCTGCTCGCCTTCCTCGTCCATAATTATCAGTCCAAGATTTGACACAGGTGCAAAAACTGCACTTCTCGTACCAATAACGATTCTCGCCTCACCGCTTTTAATACGCTTGAACTCGTCAGTTCTCTGCCCAAGCGACAGTGAAGAATGAAGTAACGCAATTTTCTCGCCGAAAAGAGCCTTGAACTTGCTCACCATCTGAGGAGTAAGAGAAATCTCAGGAACAAGCATAATAGCCGTTTGCCCAAGTTTCATACAGAAATCAATCAGCTTTATAAACACCGAAGTCTTACCGCTTCCCGTTACTCCGTAAAGCAGTGCTCCCGCAGGCTTTTCAGCCTTGATAAGCTCCGAAATCCCGTCAAAAGCCACGCTTTGCTCCTCATTGAGAATTATATCCTCAGGATTTCTCCTTTCAGAAATCTCACCGATTGCGTCACGCAACACCTCATATTTGAACTCACGAAGTACCCCTTTTTCCACCAATCTTTTAACAATGGTAGCGGTACAATTCGTCATATAGCAAGCGTCCTTAACCGACGCACTTCCGCTTTCTTTCAGCAGGTCAACCACAAGTTTCTGCTTAGTCGTAAGACTGAACTCCTCGCCTCTTAGAAAACGCTCCGAAAGGCAAATCATCTTTACATTTTCGTCCCCGACCTTTCTTTTAAGGCAGTCAGTTTCCTCAATGTAACCCTTGTCAATCAGACCGTCAACAAGCTTTTTCTTTTTTCTGTCATTTTTACAATCAAGAAATTCGTCAATCTCATTCTGATTTGCAGCAGAACGCAGAAAATCAATTATAATCTTCTCGTCCTCTGACAGCTTTTCATCATCAATATAAGTATTCACCAGCCCATAATGCTGAGAAACTTTATAAGAAAAGCCAGTAGGCACAACAGATTTATATGCGTCAAAAAATGTACAGAAAGTATTCTCCCTCAGCCAGAAAATAATTTTCAGCATTTCCTCCGTCACAAGACTTTCTTTATCAACAAGACTCATAACGGGCTTCAAATTCTCATTGCTCTCCGACTGAAAATAGGTTCTTGTAACAAAACCAACAGATTTCTTATTTCCTTTTCCAAACGGTACAAGCACCCTCATGCCGCACTGAATACTCTCCTGCAATTCCTCCGGAACACTGTAACTGTATTCCTCGTCAAAGCTGAATGCGGCTTTGCTTATTGCAACTTTGGCAACCATAAACTCTCCCCGCATACGCTTTTACCTCCAAGAATTAAGCCTTCAAGCTTGGGTCTTCAATAAACTTGTATTCTCCGCTTGCAAACTGATCAACAGCCGTCTTTACAGGCTTTTCGTCAAGCACAATCTTATTTTCAAAAGCGTCCTCGGTAATATCTCTCGCTCTTTTAGCAACAGCTATTACAAGTGAATAGTAACTCTCATTATTTTTCAAAATCTGACATACTGCCGGTCTAAGCATTTTTAAGCACCTCATTAATTAATTTAATTGTATTTTCATTATCAGCCTTGAAACAATCAGCCTTTCCGTCGCCTGCTTTAACAGATTCCATAACAGTAATAAAATCTGCAACAGCCTCTTCAAGACCATCGTTCATGATAACATAATCATATTTCACAGCTTTGGCAATCTCACCGCTTGCCTCAGCACATCTTTTCTCAATAACGTCATCAGCCTCAGTACCTCTTTTATTAAGACGTCTTTTCAGCTCCTTGACTGACGGAGGAAGAACAAATAAAAGCACAGACTCGGGAAAAGCCTCCTTAACCTGAAAAGCTCCCTGAGTTTCAATTTCCAGAATTACATCTCTGCCCTCATCAAGATTTCTCATTGCAGGCTCTTTGGGAGTACCATAATAATGTCCAACAAATCCAGCGTGTTCAAGGAACTCACCGTTACTAATCATACTCTCAAAAACGCCGTCGTCAACAAATCTGTAATGAACGCCGTCAATCTCGCCCTCTCTGGGTTTTCTTGTAGTGCAGGAAACGGAATAATAAGGATTTTTGTCCTTAAAAACCTCAGACAAAATAGTACCCTTTCCACATCCCGACGGAGCGGAAACTACAAACAATTTTGCGTTATTCTTAAACAATGTCATTATCCTCCTCGTCAGCGGTCAGTCTGCCCCCCACAGTTTCGGGAGCAACAGCCGACAGCACAATATGGTCGCTATCCATAATAATAACTGCCCTTGTTCGCCTGCCGTAAGTTGCGTCAATAAGCGTACCCTTATCCTTAGCCTCCTGAATAATCCTCTTAATAGGAGCGGATTCAGGCGAAACTATGGCAATAAGCCGTGAGGACGAAACCATGTTGCCAAAACCTATATTTATTAACTGCATAAGCCCCTCCGAAGTTACTCTATATTCTGAATCTGCTCACGAATTTTTTCAATTTCGGACTTCAAATCAACAACCATTTTAGTGATTTCCAAATCCTGCGCCTTAGAACCAATAGTATTAACCTCTCTGTTAAGCTCCTGCACCAAAAAGTCAAGCTTTCTGCCAACAGGTTCATCACTGTTAATCAAATCTCTGAACTGAGAAATGTGACTTATGAGCCTTACGGTTTCCTCGTCAACAGCAACCTTTTCGGAGAAAATTGCAACCTCGGTAACAATTCTCTGCTCATCAACTTTAATATTGCTGTCTGCAAGAGTTTCCTTAATTTTAGTGTAAAGCCTCTCACGATAACTCTCCGAAACAGAAGGCGACTGCTTTTCAATTCTGCCCACAGTTTCCTCAATATAATCAAGCCTTCCGCTTATATCGTCATACATTTTCACACCCTCGGTGTTACGCATTTCAATAAATCTGTCCAGAGCAGTCTGAGCCACAGCCTTAACCTGCGACCAGATGACCTCCTCGTCCTCAGTTTTCTTCACAACATTGAATATATCAGGCAAACGCATAATATTGGACAGCGTAAGGTCATCGTCCAAATCAAGCTCGTCAGCCGAATTTCTCAAAGCGTTAAGGTAACCGTGAGCCACCGGCATATTCATCTCAATTTGAGCGTCGGTACCCTCTTGATTATAAATGGAAACGGAAACTTCAACCTTGCCTCTTGAAATTCCGCTCTTCATAAAGGTTTTAAGCTTTTCGTCAAGATAACCATAGGCTCTTGGAGTTCTGGCAGTAAATTCAAAATATCTGTGGTTCACCGAGCGGATTTCCACGATAATTTCTCTGCCGTCGGCAATAACATGTTCTCTGCCGAAGCCTGTCATACTTTTAATCATAAGTAATTATCCTTTCTGACATATTTTCAGACGCACAATAATTAACTTATATTATACCATTACCCCATGAAAATAGCAACAGTTTTTAATAATATTTTAAAACTATCTTTACATTTATTTTATATTCCTTGTATAATCTCCAAAAGCGAATCTCCGATAAATACATTTGGATATTTTTCAAACTCCTGACGAGTGGTTGAACCGGTTGTCACTCCTGCAAAATCGACTCCTGCGTTCTGAGCAGTCTGAGCGTCGATATAGCTGTCGCCGATATAAAGAACCTGAGATTTTTCCGCATTAAACCGCTTAATAATCATATTCAGCCCCTCAGGGTCGGGCTTGTGAGCCGAAACGTCCTCTCCGCCCACGATTTCATCAACAGGGAAAGAGCCTGCCTGCTGTGCAAAGCTGTCCCTGATTCTGTATGCGTATTTTGTGGAAACTATTCCTACTTTCAATCCCGCACTTTGAAGTACCTGTAAGACAGCTATTGCGTTATCATAAAATTTGGTGCATTTAACCATTACCTCGTCAGCTTTTTTAACATAGCACTTACGCATTTGGGCAATCTTTTCCTTATCGGTTACTCCTGCAAGAACAGTAAAAGCCTGTTCCAAAGTCAGACCAATGGTATTGTAAATCGTGGTATCGTCGGGAACTTCATATCCGAACTCACTCAAAGTATGCTGAAAGCACTTTAAAATTCCCTCTGACGAATCTGCCAGCGTCAAGTCAAAATCAAACACATAAACCGAATATTTTGCCATAAACAACACCTTCCTAAATTTCGCAAAATCGGGCAACACCGCATAATTCTTATACGGCATTGCCCTGTAAAATTATTCTACGGTTACGGACTTTGCAAGATTTCTCGGCTTGTCAACGTCATTTCCTCTCAGAACCGCAGTGTAATATGCGATAAGCTGCAAAGGAACAACCGTAAGCATAGGCATGAGAATATCGTCAATAGTCGGAAGTCCGATTTTATAATCTGCAACGTCATCCTCAACGTTGATATAGCTGTGAGTAACAAGAATTACATTTGCACCTCTTGCCTTAACTTCCTTAACGTTGCTGATCGTCTTGTCAAAAAGCTCTCTCTGAGTTGCAACAGCTATAACAGGCATACCGTCTGTTACAAGAGAAATCGTACCATGTTTCAGCTCTCCTGCCGCATAAGACTCAGAATGAATATAGGAAATTTCTTTCAGTTTCAGCGAACCCTC
>JBJERA010000242.1:0-5177 GCA_051882035.1 Hominimerdicola sp. | reverse complement strand
ATTTTACAGTATTTTTCTCCGATGTTGATCCAACCAACACCGGATTTTAACTTGCCCCACATAGCCGAACCGACAGCCTTAACCTCAACAATGGTATAGATGCCTTTGTCACAGATAACCCCGACGGCCTTGTTGCTTACGCCGGCAGCCGTGCGAATATTGAGAGCGCTGTCTATAACCTTGACCTTAAACGGCACAGCCGGCGTATCACCGCCCGACTGCTTGTCCGTTTCTCCGCACCCGATTATGTATGCAACACGATTTTTAAACGCCACAAACCTTGCGTTGGCAACGGATGCAGGCTGATATTTGGTAGGTGACCAATATAACGGACATTGTTTCCCGGTCACATCATAATGCCGGATGATATCCTTTATCGGGTCAAGTCCGAACTCCTTGCATAAATAAGCGCATAACTCCGCAAGCGACTGCTCTGTCGCCGCCGTGAACTTTCCAGTAGAGTCCGGATGACAGCACTCTATGCTGATACTGTAACCATTTGCTTGATTTGTACAGTAGCTCCACTCATTTGTAGGTATGTTTTGCAAAATTTCACCCGATAGACCCACAAGATAATGCGATGATACCCACCGCAAAGCAACCTTTTGTCCATTATATGTAAGATAGCTGCCATCCTTGTTTAAGCAGTATTTTCCTGTACTGTCTGCAATCTGATCTTTAAGGTTCTCAAAGTAATTGCGATTAGCAAGTGCCGTAGTATTGGGATTTCCGACATAATGCACCGCTATTTTAGTCACCTTTTCGAGCTTAATCTGCGGTCTGCTGTACTTGTTCGGCGTCAAAAGTGCATCAATAATCTGCATAAATAATCTCCTTAATCCGATACCGGAAATGCGAAATGTGGCATAAATGTATTTTTAGGATAATTAGTAGTTGCATCGTTTGGCACGCCGTTAGACATACTCACTATACGATATATCGTGCCATTATAATTAATATATGACGGAAGATACGTATAATCATATTCTTGCAAGCTTATTATGCCATACAACTCGATTAACTTTGATATATTCGCATGGGACGGATAACGGTATATAGTATTAGCAAAATATTTGCTAACCTTTGCTGCATCGCTTAGGCTACTGTTTAATAAATTATTATCCATTTGTATTTTGATTTTCCTATAGTCAATCATGTAAAATTTATGCATGCCATTTGAGGTGATATTGCTTGTTGATTTTTCAAATGATCCTACGAAACATACGGTACCATATTTCTCATCGTGTGCATCGTGTGCTATCAGCAATGTACCTATTGTATTTATAGTTGATGATACCTTATACATAAATCTCAAACAAATTACATTTTCCGACTTGCTTACATGATATAAAATTTTATATGGATAATATCGGACGCTGTTATATACTAGATTTAAGATTTGAGCCACATTAATTTCCGTGTTTCCGCCGTCAAATGTAGCACAGATATTCGTATACGATAAATCATCATCAACATAACATCGTACACCGAAATTACTATCAACAGGGCTGTAGTAATAATCGCCGTCTTGTGTATACCCAAAATGTACAAATAAATCGACAATAGTATCAACGCATGATGTTTCACCATCCAATTCTTTAGATTGTTCTAATAATGTATGTGACATATTCATTCCTCCGTATCATTTTTAAAAATAAAAATATCAATAGGCGGTATCAGCATAGCTATACCGACAGAAATTAGATTATCATTACCACCCCCTTTCGCTGCCACCTTAAAAGGGTTATTGCCGTCATCCTGCGCAACGACCGTAGCCGTTTCTGTTCCCAAGAGATATATTTCCGTATTTCCTCCGTAACCGTTGTAATGCACATAGCTCGCCGCTTTAGGCACACACACAACGCCTTTTCCTCCGGGAGTACATTCTTTATTCTCCGTAGAAACATAAATCGATCCGCTGCCGTCGTTTCTGACAGCGTAATATTCATAATCATGTCCGAAATCAACAGTAGTAACCTCATCAGCCGAAAGCTCGGTCTCTATCTGCCTTGTGCCGACAGCATCTTTTATTATCATAATGCAATATCCTTTCTCAACATTATAAACAGGCAATAAAAAGCACTCATCAGAGTTTAAATACTCTGTGAGTGCTATAATTGCGTTTCAACACTTAAATAACGTTCCAGTTCTGAATAGCAAATCCTCTCATGCCGCCTGCAGGCGCATAATCGGGATAAAGCCGCAAAAACTGCTGTTCTGCTTCTTCAAAAGCCAAGCCTTTGAAAAATCCCTTATGTTTCATATACAACAAGCCTATCACCGCCGAACGGCTGTGTCCCTGATTGCAGCACACAAGCACCTGACGATTGAACTTGTCTATCGCATCTTTGATGAACTCCAACGCCTTTGAAATAATGACAGGGGATATCCATTCGGGATTTTCCACATCAACAAGATTGCATATCAAACAGCGTTCACGCTCTGCAAAAAGATATTCCGGATGATCTTTTCCGCATGACCGTCCGCTGTAACCGACCGCACGGCGATGCATAGGCTCTTTCGCTGCGATCACGCAGTAAAAATCCTCGTTATCCTTTATCGTTTCATAATCATCTAACGTTCCGACGAACAGGTTCGGTATTATCTCCTTCATCTGTATCAGCTTCCTTTTCAATACGATATTCCGCAGGCTTTCCGGTTTTCCTACATTTATTACTATAAGGGCAAAATACAATATTGTCAAGTGTTTTATCTCTGTAACAGCAGCTTTTACAATATAAGCTCTGACTTGCTGTAATATCTTTAAGCATTTTCAACCACCTTTTCACCATATTTTTTTCAATTCTTCATCAGTTTTACACTAAATGGGTTTATACTCAATCAAATTTACACAAAGGAGGTGTTGTAAAATGATAGATATTGACCCTACAGAAGTATTAAACTTGTATCTTTCTGGATTAACATTGCTTGTTGAACCGATAAAGCCTTACATAATCAACGCTATTTTCGTAGCAATAGTAATCTTTATGTTAAAGTGCGCTTTGCACAGGTTGCATGACTTCTTTTATTTCTACCAATCATCAAGAGAACAAAAAGCAGCTCATAAGCGCATCGACAATGCAGTTGATTTCATTTCAAATTTGAGTGACTTAATCTCAATGTCAAATTCCGATAAAAGGCAGCGATAAAAATGTTTTCTGCAAATTATTTAGAATAGCCGTTCTTAGCTTTTTTGAGAGCAAGAGCGGCTATTTTTATTTGTAAAAATAAAAGGCTTACCCTCAAATGGAGCAAACCTTGATTTTGGTCTGGATTCACCGAAGAATACGTCCGCATAAGCAGCTGCAGACGTATACGCATCGGTAAAGGCAAAATAGAATGAGAAAAGGTTGACGGCTTCTGCATTTGCAGCAGAACTCGAGAGTAAAGAAGTTCTAAACCTCTCGGCGCCACCTATGCGACCGTCATAAATATAGCTGTACCAATCAATTGATACAATCGGTACAGCCTAAATCCGAATATTGCTACTCGAATCTTCGCCAAAAAATATACGCAGGTGGGTTAATCCTGCGTATGCCTTTTTATGTAGCATAGGCAAATGCTTGCTTGTGCATTCTGTAAATGGCAAGAGCTTTTGCAAAGTGCAGGTGCCAAGCTTGGAGCCTTCTTAAAGCCATATAGCTTCTTGAAAGCATACACGGCAGATAGTTCGTTCTGCCGCTTTTTGAGGAGTAATCTATGGAAAGGAATCTGTCAGAAGGCTTGTTTCGAAGAAATATTATTTATATTTCTCTGTATAAATCGTAACACATATTTAGTGAAATTGCAAGGCAATATTCGGGCAATAAAAGTGAAATAAAAGGGAAATAAAAGTGCAACTTCACCTGATCATATTTACAGAAAACCTCTTTTGCAATAAAATAATCATAAAAAAACAGCAAAGGAGACCTCTTCATGACTTCAGAAAGCAAAAAGAATCCACCGATAAATATCTCCGTCACTTTCAAAGAGTCAACAGTCAACCAAATACGAAAAATCGCACTCTCAAACTGCAAATCTATCCACAACACCGTCATTTACCTTGCCAACACAGCAATAAAATACAACTATACCGAGGATTATCGCTATATACCCTGCAAACCTCAGCGTGACAATACCGTTCGCATCGGTAAAGAACGCACTTACATTATAAATCTGCTGATCAGCTCATCGCTTAATGAAAGATTGTCAGCTCTTATGAAAGCCAACTTTACTGAAAACAGATCTGCTACATTCCGTTCACTTGTCGAAACAGCCTTAATCTATGATTATGATGAAAATCTGTTTTTCCACCACCCTCAAAAGCTTTCGATTTCAAATCTGCATAATAATAAATCAAATGATATAATTATGCTTGATATTATATAATATATTATTTATATCTATATATTTATTTTTATAAGTCGATCCGCCTTTAAGAAAAATACAAAAATTTTTGCGAGGTAACTCTACGCCCCCAAAACACCTACCCCCACCGTAGGTTTTGACGGGGAGAAAAAAGACTTTGAAGTCCTCTTCTGTCCGCAAGTCAAAGACAAAAGAGGGTTAAACATCTTAACAATGATTAATAGGGTTAAATTATTGCATATATGTTACATTAGACATAACAAAATATATCTTGTGTTGCATTGTGCCAGATCTGCCAAGCTTCCGAAATCAGCAGAAGAAAACAAAGGTTAATGTAATTGATATTGATGATATAAATATACATGAAATCATACTAAATTGATATGTTTTGCAAGCTCTTTTTTCAATACAATTAAATGCTTTAAATCATCTTTATATAGATAATGATTGAATAATAATATTAATAATAATATATAATTATAATATATATATATATATAATATACTTAATAATATAATGAAACCATATAGAGAATAATATATAATGATCTAAATATAGATCAAGTAAAAAATATTATATCTATATAAGTTTTAATAAATAGATATAGAACAAGCGGCAATAAATAAAAAGCTTCGGGGTGATTTGTTCCGGAGCTTTTGTTATTTGTATTTGTGTTTGGTTTTGGTTGTGCTGATCTACTCCGGATCCGGTGCGCTTGGGCGACTGTCTGAAGTAGTCGGAACTGCTCAGAGCTGAAAGCAGTATTAATATAATAATATATATTATATATAAATATGCACAAAATATATATTTTTATTTGTGCAAATGGT
>JBJERA010000241.1:0-5197 GCA_051882035.1 Hominimerdicola sp. | reverse complement strand
ATTAATGTGCTGTTTTCTTCGTATATCAATTTGACCGATAGTTTTTCCAATCCAACTTTTGGGCACTGTAACTTCAAAAATAGCATATTCGTCATCCAGCTCAACATAATCAGAAATATGATCCGAGGTAAATCTTATAGCTGTCCACGAAGCAAGCTGCTTTTCGGGATACACTACCTCGTCAGCGCCATTTCTCAGCAAAAATTTTGCATGAACATCTCTTGCAGCACGAGACACAACCTTTTCTGCACCCAATTCTTTAAGTAAAGATGTAGTTTCAAGAGAACTCTGAAAATTATCGCCTATGGCAACAAAGCAAATATCAAAATCTCTAACGCCCAAAGAACGAAGAAACTCTTTCTTAGTACCGTCGCCTATTTGAGCATTTGTTACATACGGCAAAATTGCCTGAACACGCTCCTCATTCTTGTCTATTGCCATTACCTGATGCTTTAATTCGGACAATTTCATAGCAATATGTCTGCCAAAGCGTCCTAAGCCTATAATTAAAACCGTTTTCATAATATAAAACCTCTCCTTTTAACCAACAGTAATTCGTTCCTCAGGCAACCGTGAAACATTACTGTTATTACCTGGGAAAGTAGCAAATACCAAAGTCATAATTCCAACTCTTCCAAAAAACATAAGAGCTATCAAAATCAAATGAGAAATCAAGCTTAAATCAGGTGTGATTCCCATAGATAATCCCACTGTTCCTATTGCCGAAGCCGTTTCAAACAAGCAAGTAGATAAAGGCAGATTTTCTATAATGCTTATTATTATACCACCTGTAATAAATAAAACAATATATGCAAGGAAAATTGTTGCCGCATTTCTTACTGCGTTTTCGTTTATGCGTCTGCCAAAAAAGCTTGCATTATTTTTTTTCCTAAATACCGCAAAAGCCGAAGAAAACAGTACGGCAACAGTTGTAGTTTTCATACCGCCGGCAGTAGAACCCGGTGAACCGCCGATAAGCATAAATATTATCATAATAGCAATTCCGCAATCGCTCAGCAGCCCAAAATCAACAGTATTAAAGCCTGCCGTCCTCAACGTTATTGACTGAAAAAACGAGCATAACCAACGCTTTGCTCCTGACAAGGCCCAACTATTATGGGCAAATTCGTAAAAGTAAAAATATAGCGCAGGAAAAATAATCAAGCAAGCCGTTATTGATAATATAACCTTACTCTGCATACGATATTTTTTTAGATGAAATTTGTTTACTTTTATATCGTCCCAAGTTGAAAAACCTATTCCGCCAATAACAATCAATAACATTAATGTTATATTTATAAGCGGTTGTGATGAAAAATAAGTCAATGAAGAAAAAGGTTCTTTTGCACCCATCAAGTCAAAACCTGCATTGCAAAAGGCTGACACAGAGTGAAATAATGAATACCATAATCCTTTCCAAAAACCGAATTCTTTGCAAAAAACAGGTGACATTATTAAAGCGCCTATAAGTTCGATTATCATAGCAACCCTTACAATAAAACCTGTCAATCTTACAATACCGCCCACCTGATGTGCGGAAATCGATTCCTGAATTGTACTTCTTTGAATCAAACCGATTTTCTTTCCCGAAACAATCGTTACAACGGTAGCAGTGGTAACAACACCCATTCCGCCTATTTGAATTAATATCAGAATAATTGTCTGCCCAAACTGAGACCAGTATGTTGCTGTATCATTTGTGATCAGACCTGTTACACAAACAGCAGAAGTTGCCGTAAAAAAAGCGTCAATAAACGAAGCTCCTCCCGAACCTCGTGTGGATATAGGCAGCATAAGCAAACTGCTTCCTATTAAAATAACCAACATAAAGCCAAAAATAATAATTTGAAATGACGATATTCGCTTATTAAAAATCTTCATATATGTTCCTTCCTGTTATAAATACCATAATATAAGTATTTATTATTGCAAACTCTTTTGCATACTTCTTTTTAATTTTGAGCAATCAAACAATATCATTGATTATTATAGCACTCTTGTATTCAAAAGTCAACGATTTACCATATTTCAAACTCTTTTTTTACATTTTATCATAAAAAATCCCTGCGGAAAATCCACAGGGATAAATATTACAATTAGTTTGCAAGGCCGGATCTTTCAACGCCCTCAATAAAGTATCTCTGTAAGAATACATACATTACCAACAAAGGAGTAATGGAAAGCAGACAGCCGGCTTCGAGCCATACGATAATCATTCTGATAGAAATGCTCTGACCGTCAAAGAGCTGCTGAGTAAGGTTTACGTCAAGGTTCTTCAACATAAGAGCAACTGTGTTGTTCTGCGTGAAGTAAGATGACGATACATAGAAGTCATTCCAGTACCAAACGATTGAGAACAGGAATACTGTAAGGAATGACGACTTTGCGTTTGGAACCATGATAACAAGATATGTTTTCAGCGGACTGCAGCCGTCAAGGTAAGCTGCGTCTTCAAGCTCCTTGGGAAGTCCCTTAAAGAACTGACGGAAAATGAAGATAAACAAACCTGCACGAATACCGTTTGCAAACAGAGCCGGCAGATACATTGTCCAGCCTGTGTTAAGAAGATTAAGCTGCTTATACTGCAAGTAAAGCGGAGTAGAAGTAATCTGAGGCGGTACGATAATCATAAGAACTACCAGACCGAACAGTAAACCTTTTCCTTTAAACTTAAATCTTGCAAAACCATATCCGGTAATAGAACAGGTTGCAACCTGCAAAATTGACGATACAATGTTAAGTACGATTGTATTCACAAGCGTATTGGAAAAGTCCATAACTCCCCAGACATCCTTAATATTCTGCAAAGTGAAACTTTTCGGAATCCATGAAATTGACGGGTCGTTCATCTGCTCAGAAGGTCTGAAAGCAGTTGAAAGCATAAATATCAAAGGATAGAGAATTACAAAGCTAAGACCAAACAGAATCAAAAATCTGAATATCGGCCAAACCATTGATACCATTCTCTTACGCTTGTTATATCTGATTTGCTCCGGAGTAAGATATTTTTCAATACCCTCCTCCTTCATACGCTGATAGCGGGCTTTAATAGCAGCCTTTCGTTCTTTTTCAAACTCTTTTTCTTCTTTTTTAGTTGCCACTTAAATCCCCCCTTAATCAACTTCATAGTAAACAAACTTGTTTACCAGCGCTACAATAACTGCCAGGAATACGCCGACAATAAGGAAGTATGCCCAAGCCATAGCCTGCGAATAACCATGCTCCCACTGCTCAGCTTTTTCAAGTACGATTTTCATAACGCCGTTTGATGGGTCAACGAATGAATCAACAATAGTATAAACAACGCTTGCGAGAATCATTGGAGAAATGTATGGAATTGTAATCTTCCAGAAGAATTCCCAAGAGGTTGCTCCCTCCATCTGAGCCGCCTCCTTAGCAGAAACAGGAATACCCTGCAAAGCAGAAAGGAACAGCAAAATCTGAATACCTGAATTCCACACAAGGTTAAATATTTCCGACGTCAGCGAGTTTATCGTTTCCGTAAGCGTGTCGCTTATGTTATAGACTCCCAGAAATTCAAGCAGCTGGTCAACAAGGTTCGTTTCAAACATTGTGCTGAACTGCTCTGAACCGCCTGCATAACCGCCAGTGCTCATGTTACCGTTAATAATATCAATAACCGGACCTGTTGCGATAATTACAGGAAGGAAGAATACCGCTCTGGCAAAAGTTCTTCCCTTGAATTTCTGATTAAGAATTACTGCAATAAAGATTGAAAAGATAAGAATAAGCGGAGTTTTCAAGCAAGTATCCTTAATCATTGCCAGCAATTCTTTTGAATAATTCTGGTCTTTTCTGAAAGCATTTATGTAGTTATGCAAACCGAAATTGTCAAGCACCATTCCGCCTGATTCAACAGTCGTATCAAAGAAAGACCAGTAAAGCGACTGAATCATAGGAAAAATGAAGAAATAAATAGTTCCTATAAACCAAAGCGCAATAAATCCATAGCCGTAAAGACCTTTTTTCTTTTCATAAGACAGCTTACGTCTTTTTCCGCTTGATGCGGAGGACTTTGCCGCAGGTTTTTCGGCAGCAACTTCTTTCAAATCAGAAGCAATATTTTCATTACTCATTATTCTGCCAAACCTCCTTCAATACAGTCTGCAAGGTCATAAGTTTTGCCGTCAACTTCGGCAGTACCTGCGGACTTGTTAATTTTTACAGCAACGTCCTTACCGTCCTTAGTATAAGTTGTTGTAAGAATATTTCCATCGTCGCTAATCTCATATTTCTTAATAGTATAATCCGAAACCGACGCAAGAATATCATTTGCAGCCTTATACTGATTAGCAGCTAAATCTGTCCAGCCACTGTAATTAGTGTAGAACAAATCATTGTAATCAGTATCCTGAATTTTTTCAGGGTCTGCGTAAGTCATATCGTAATGAACCTGAGAACCTGACGCAAGAGCAAGCAGGAATGTTTCATTTGAATTTGAACTCTTATTAATAGCAGTTGAAGCATAAGGAACATAGCCATGAACTACCATTTGATAGAAAGGTATATCATAATCAGTTATATCAAATCCGCTTGAAGAAACAGGAACATTAGTGATTTTTGAAACATAAGGCAATACATAAGAGTTAGCCTCGTCTGCAATTACCGATTCAAGAGTTTCAGAAGCATTCTTGTATCCCTCAATAACAGTATTCATAGTACCGTTTCTGCTGAGAGCGTGTTTTGTAGAGAAGTCTGAAACCAGTCTGCTGGAATACATACCGAAACCTATATTCGACAAATCCTCGTCCTGATAGCTTTCAAGCATTTGAGTAAATACCTTGGAATATGTATTAGGTGAAAGCAAAGCTGGAGCAACGCCCTTTTTCTCTACGCCAAATGAAAGGCTGTACTCAGACTGTCTTGAAAAGGCATTTGAAACTCTGATCGCAGTATTTGTAAATGTAAAATAACCTATGGAACTGCTTTCCATCTGGAAGTTATTCAAAGACGGATAAATTTCAGCGTTATTGTCGTTATTTATCAAATCCTCAAAATCACCCGAACCGCCAAGCTTGCCCGACGGGTCAGCACTTGTGGAAATCTTTCCTACGATTGACTTGTTAGTCCAATCGTTGTAATTAACAGTCATCTTTCCAACACCGCTGTCAGTAAGAGTATCAAGAATTTCCTGAGCCTGATTAAATCCTGTAATTTCAGTTTTTAAATCAAATGG
>JBJERA010000240.1:0-5245 GCA_051882035.1 Hominimerdicola sp. | reverse complement strand
GTCTGTGGCTTGCATAAGATTTCTTCGGAAAAGGACAACTGAAATTCAGGTAAATATTTTCAATCGTATGTTCGGGAATATAACAGTCCAGATATTCCGCACCTCCTCTGACAAAACGCAGATTAGGAATGTTTTTTTCGATAGCAATCTCAGCCGCTTCAACAATGACATTACTGCTTTTTTCTACTGCAAGAAAATTCATATCGGGATTCTGTTTTGCAATTTCTCTTGCAAATTGACCTTTTCCGCAGCCGATTTCCAACGTGACGGGATGGTCGTTGCCGAAAATTTCAGCGTAGTTAAACATATTTTTTGTGTCTTTAAAATTGTAATTTTTATCCTCTCTATCCATGTAGAGAATATAATCTCCACAGTCGGCAAGTCTGCCTTCGAGATTTTTCTTTCTTCTCATTCTCATAATTTAGTACTCCTACTTCTTTTTTGTGTATTTATGCAGAAAATAGTCCTGGTCGGAAGTGCAGTTGATCCATTGAGCCGCTGAACCTGTCAGAACATTTTCATAAGGGTAAACAGTCAGCAGAATTTCAGGCATTTTACTGCCTGAATAATGGGGAGTTACCCTGAAATTAATCTCGTTGTTGATTACTTGAAGAAATTCGTCCGCAGTAGTTTTTTTGAAAGCAGAATAGTTAAAAGCCTCTTTAATTGGAATTCTAGTGAACTTTGCCTGATAAATCTTTTTGCCATCTTTTTTTACTATTTTAGGAAAATCATGTTTAACGATAGTAATTCCATTAGCGTCCTTTTGGTGATATTCAAGATTTGAAAAAGTCACATTGCCATCGTCAACAGCATCACCTGAAATTGCTACACAAAGTCCTTTGTTTGACGCAATTCCCACGCTTTCAACTCCGAAAGAAAAGGGAAGTCCGTCAATAAAGATTTCTCCGCAGGTGGCAAATTCAAGTTTGACTTGTTTTTTTTTGAAAAAATTAAACTTCATTTATTATGCTCCTTGTGTACGGATTTTTGTACTTATAGCTGAATTTCCGCTCCGCCAACAGGACGAATAGAAATAACGTGGCAGGAATTTTCGCCAAAAGCTTTTTCCATTTCAGTCTTGAATTTTTCAAGCTTGGAACTTGGAACAAAAGCCTCGATTGTTCCTGCAAAGCCTCCGCCCTGAACACGACAAGCTCCCTCGCCGTCAAGAATGGATTTCGCAAGATAAAGTGCAACCGTCAATCCCTGCTCCTGTGGCTGAGAAACTGCAAAAATATTCTGCAACCAGCTTAGAGAAGAATCCCCCGATTGATTCACATATTTCAGAAATTCGCCAAAGTTTCCGCTGTTCAAAGCCTCAGCCTCTTTTAAAACTCGCTCATTATCGTCAAAGAAGTGTAACGCCCTCAGAACCGCTCTGTCACCGCATTTTTCACGAACCTGAAAGAGATTTTCCAAAAGCTGTTCCTTTGTGATTTCGCGAAGAGATTCCTTGCCGAAAAAGCCGGCAACACCTTTCATTTCCTGGGGAATAGCGGAATATTCAGGCGTTAGGTCTGCATGATTGCCCTTAGTGTCCACAATGCAAAGACTATGACCGCTTTTTGAAAAGTCAAAATTGATCTTATTTATAATGGGATTTTTTGTGTCGGCAAAATCTATGGTTATGAAACTTCCCACAGAGGACGCCATTTGATCCATTAGTCCGGACGGTTTGCCGAAATGTACATTTTCAGCATACTGGGCAAGCTGAGCGATTTCAATGTCGGAAACAGAATGTTCGTTGTAAAGCCCGTTTAGAATGGTTCCGATAAGCACCTCAAAAGCCGCCGATGAAGAAAGTCCAGAGCCTTTCAGCACGTTTGAGGTTGTGTAAGCCTTAAATCCGCCGATTTTGTGACCGTTTCGCACAAATCCGTCAGCCATTCCTCTGATAAGAGCGGAAGAAGTATTCATATCTTCTCTGTGAACAGACAAGTCGCTTAAATCAATCTCGTCAAGAGGAAATCCCTCAGATTTGACTGTAATAACTCCGTCATCGGTGGGCACAACCATTGCTATTACATCCAGAGAAACTCCTGCTGCAAGCACTCTGCCGCAGTTGTGGTCGGTATGATTTCCGCCAATTTCGGATCTGCCCGGTGCGGAAAAGAATCTCTGCGGTTTTTCTCCGAAAAATTCTTCAAAACTCTTTTGAGCCTCAGAATATCTTGCTATTTGAAAATCAATTTTGTCTGGGTCATATATTTCATTAAGAGTGTAAGTTTTCATTTGGAAACCTCCGAAAAAATTATTGCTCTTTGGAGCATTTCAATGCCGATTCCGCCAATCCGATAGCGGTAAGCATTGAAACCATTGCAGTTCCGCCTGCTGAAATAAACGGCAGAGGAACGCCAATCACAGGCATAAATCCTAAGACCATACCGATATTAATGAGAGTATGAGAAAAAATCAGTCCGAACACACCAATGCATATACAGCTGCCTGCAACGCTGCATTTTCGGCTGTTAATTAGCAGTCTTATGCAAATTGCTCCCAGCATTAAAACAATGGCAACACACCCCACAAATCCCAGTGTTTGTCCTGCGTAAGAAAAAATGAAGTCGTTCTGAGCCTCAGAAACATATAGAAATTCAGTTGAATCGCCTGAGAAAAGACCTTTTCCCCACATTCCGCCTGAGCGCAGAGCCTTTATTCCTTGAATCTGCTGATAGCCTGTGCCGTAAGGGTCATATTCGGGATTAAAAAGCACCAGAATACGCTCTTTCTGATGTTCCTGCAAAAAGTAATTCCATGACAAATACAAAATCAAAGGCGAGCAGGCAAGCCCTGTAAGAATATATCCCCAATGAATCCCGGCGCCGATAATCATTACAAATCCGATAGCAAGAAAAATCACACCTGTTCCTTGGTCACCCTGAAAAAAGCAGATTAAAAAGGGCACAGCAATATGCCCTAATAGTCCCATAACTACAAGGGGATTGTTGATTTTGCTCTTGATTTTGGAAATATGCACAGAAAAGGAAATAATAAAACAAAGCTTTAAAATCTCCGAGGGCTGAATTGTCCTGCCTAAAATGCTAATCCAAGCCTTGTCATCAGAACCTGCTGGTCCGATACCGAGAGGTGTAAATGTAAGGCAAGTAAAAGCAACGCCCAAAATTGCAATAGGTATCCAGTATTTTATAATTTTATCAATACCTAAAAGTGACAGAACAACAAGCAGGCAACCGCCTATTGCAAGGCCAAATGCCTTGACCAGCCACAGTGACGATGAAATGCCCGAAGTGATGTTCTGATAGCTGCTGTTGTACACAAGGGACATTGTCAGAGCAATCCCCATAAGGCATGACAATAGCACAAATATTATCAGATAAAAATCTATATGTTTTATTTTATTATACAATATAATTGCCTCCTTTTCAAGTCTTTTGGCTGAATTTTATATAGATGTGGTCGTCCTTAACGTCATGAAAATTTTTTTATAGTATATGTAATTTACAAAAAAACAACTTCAATATTATATTGTAAGAATTATACCATATACTGCTGAAAAATAACAGAGTTTTTGCTGAAAAAATTCTTAAAATTGAAGAAAAATAGTTATATTGCGAATAATTCTATTGTGTTTTGTCGAATTTTATGGTATAATTTCTTATGTATTATTAGAAAAGTCATAATGCTTTGTATGATAAAGAATTTTGGGACAATTTTAGATTGATTTAAGGATATTTATATGAAGTTTATTCCATTTTTAGCTGTTGCATTGGGTGGTGCAGTAGGTTCTGTGCTGCGGTACAGTATAAGTCTTATACCTTTTAAGGGAGCTTTTCCTGCGTCTACTCTTATCGTAAACCTGCTTGGTGCATTGATAATTGGATTTATTGCAGGCTTTACAGATTCTCAGACGGCAAATAAAAATCTTGTACTGTTTTTCAAGACGGGAATTTGCGGTGGTTTTACAACATTTTCGACCTTTTCTCTTGAATCGGTTATGTTGTTTCAGAACGGAAAGGCTGGTTTGGGAATAATCTATGTTGTGTTAAGCATTGCAGGCTGTTTATTGGGAGTATGGGCAGGAATATCCCTTTCAAAGCATTGTGGCTGATAGAAGTAATATGAAGAAAAAATATGAGGAGAATGAAGTATGATGGACAATCAGGAAAACAA
Organism: Hominimerdicola sp.; assembly: GCA_051882035.1. Lineage (GTDB taxonomy): Bacteria > Bacillota > Clostridia > Oscillospirales > Ruminococcaceae > Hominimerdicola. The sequence goes on along the minus strand of JBJERA010000240.1, from coordinate 1,111 downwards.
AATTATGGGTACAGTTGGTGCAGTTGTAGGAGCTTTTCTGGGCATAGTGGTATGGTGTCTTTTAGGTAAACTGGGGGTAATCTCGTGGATTGGAGGATTGGCTATTGTTGGTCTTTCTTTTGGCGGATATATGCTGCTGGGCAAGGAAATGAGCAAGTTTGGAGCAGTTCTCATAATTCTTCTAGCTGTGATTTCTGTTTACATAGCTACAAGACTTAACTGGGCGATTGCTTTGCAGGAAGTTGCGGACGATTTGACGCTTTTTGAATCTTATGATTATATCATGGATTTGCTTGAACTGGCAGGTGAAAAAGGCGAGTTTTATAAAGATTTGGTATTTGGATATGCTGTAACAGTGGCTTCCGGATTTAGCATGTTCAAGAAAGCCTTGGGATAAGTATTATAAAATTTTTGTGAAAGCTGAAAAAGCACTTGATTTTTTTTTGAAATGTGTTATTATAATAATGTAAGCATTTTATATGCTTAACTTATTTGAGGAGGTTTTTTACAATGGCTTATAAGATTAGTGATGAATGTATCGCTTGCGGCGCTTGTGTAGACGGATGTCCTGTTGGCGCTATTACTTTGGACGGTGATAAGGCTGTTATCGACGCTGATACTTGCATCGATTGTGGCGCTTGTGCAGGTACTTGCCCTGTTGAGGCTCCAAAGGCTGATTAATTTTATTTTCGTTACATAAAACGTCTGTCGTTTGGCAGGCGTTTTATTTTTTTTGCAAAATTTCTTCTAATATCTTGACAAATGCTAAATAATAGTGTATATTGTATATATCGGATATTAACAGTAAGAACAGAATATACACAAGGAGGAATGTTTTTGAATGTTATAATCAGTAATTCTGCTAATCAGCCAATTTATGAGCAGATTTATACACAAATAAAAAATCTTATTATATCGGGCGAGCTTAAATCGGGTGAAATGCTCCCGTCAATCAGAAGCCTTGCTAAGGATTTGCGTATCAGTGTTATTACCACAAAGCGTGCTTATGATGAGTTGGAGAAAGACGGTTATGTTTATACAGTTGCGTCAAAGGGATGTTATGTTGCGGAGAAAAATATGGATATTATCAGAGAAAGTAAATTGAGCGAAA
>JBJERA010000239.1:0-5312 GCA_051882035.1 Hominimerdicola sp. | reverse complement strand
GAACCGTCGTTTTTTTGAGTAATAAGGTTATATTTCACAGCTAGATAGAATATATTGTTTTAGCAAGCAAAACAAAACGAATATTTTTAGGAGGATAAAGCTATGGAAAATACGGAATTTAAAGTGAACCGTGAAACGTTCAGCACTGAACGGACGGTTCTCAATGCAAGCTTTGAGCAGGCGGTAGAGCGTGACTTTGTATTGCCGGATTATTACCCTGATATTTTCAGAATTCTGAAATGTATAGTTATTCCAAAAATTCTTTCTCACAGCATTAACGGCGAGAAGATCAGCTATGAAATGGCTGTGCTTGTGAGGGTTCTTTATCAGAGTGAAAACGATAAAAGGGTTAATTGTATCGAGCAGAAAATGAATTACTCCAAAACCGCAGACCTGACCGGTTCATGCACAAACCCTATGGTTTCGATTACCCCAAGGTGCGATTATGTAAACTGTCGTGTTGTAAATCAGAGAAGACTTGATATAAGGGGAGCAGTTTCTTCCATGGTCAAGGTTCAGGGCGAGGTTAAACAGCCGGTGATTGTTGACGCTTACGGCTGTAATATTCAGTTGAGAAAACAGCTTTGCACTTATCCATCAAAAAGATTGACTGCGTCAAAAAGAGTGACGGTCATTGAAGAACTGGAACTTTCTGCTTCAAAGCCTGCCGTTGGAGCGGTGATTCGTTCTGATTGTACTGTTTTTCCCCAAGAGCAGAAAATGATTGCAGGAAAACTTATTACAAAAGGGGACGCAGAAGTTTCAATGCTTTATACCTGCGTTACCGCTGATGGAGAGGAAACTCTTGAAACAATGAAATTCACTATTCCGTTCAGCCAGATTATTGATATTGACGGAATTGAGGAATCATTTGAGGCTGCGGTTGATATTACCCCTGCAAGCTGTGAGATTATTCCTAAGGGTGAGGATGCAAGAGCAATGGAATGTGAGCTGATACTTCTTGTAAATTGCGTTGCTTTTAAATATGAAACCTGCGAAATTGTTACAGACGCATACTCAACCTGCTACGAGTGTGAAATTAAAAACAGCGATTGCAAGTTAGATGCCGTTCCCATTAAGGTTGAGGACAGTCATACCGCTTCGTTTACAATTAATTATTCTGATGAAGGTATTTCCTGCGTTTATGACAGTTGGGCGGTAACGGATAATGTTTCAAGCAGGTATGATGAAGATAAAAAGGTCTTTTCTGTCAGCGGAAATGTAAAGTTCTGTGTTATGGCGAGAAACGAAAGTAAAAACCCTGTTTTTCTTGAAGGAGAAGTACCTTTCGAGCATGAATTCAACCTGCCTGAGGAGTGCATAGCAGAGCAGTCGAGATTTGAGCCGAAGGTGAATATTGTAAGTTGTTCCTATTATCTTGCCGACAGTAACAATATTGAGCTTAAAGCTGAGTTGAAAATCGGCGGAGCAATTATGTGTCAGAATGCTAAAAGTATGCTGTGTGAGCTTGAAGTTCTCACCGACAAGAAAAAATCCCGTCAGGATTGCTACGCATTAAAGCTTTGCTACTGCGACGCAAATGATGATATATGGGAAATAGCAAAAAAATATTCAACATCAATTTCAGCAATTATGGAAGAAAATGATCTTGATGATCATAAAGTTACTCAGCGTGGAATGTTATTGATCCCATTAATGAATTAGGAGGAACAGCTATGAACGATATTTATACCGATATTGCAACCCGAACAGGAGGCGATATTTATATTGGAGTAGTCGGCCCTGTGAGAACGGGAAAATCAACTTTTATCAAGCAATTTATGGAGAAGTTTGTTATTCCCAATATAGACAGCGATTTCAGACGAGAAAGAGCCATTGACGAATTGCCTCAGTCGTCAGGCGGAAAAACAATTATGACCACTGAGCCAAAATTTATTCCTGAGGAGGCTGTTCAGGTAAGCCTTGAAGGCGGAGCAAGCTTTAATGTAAGAATGATCGACTGCGTAGGCTACATAATTCCAAGTGCAATAGGATATATTGAAAACGAAGCTCCAAGAATGGTGGTTACTCCGTGGTTTGATACGGAAGTACCATTCAATATGGCGGCGGAGGTTGGTACGCAGAAGGTTATTAATGAACATTCCACGATAGGCCTTGTAATAACAACTGACGGAAGTATTACAGACCTTCCTCGTGAGGAATATGAGGAATGTGAAGAAAGAATAATTGATGAATTAAAGCAGATCAACAAGCCGTTTGTTGTGCTTATGAACAGTGTATATCCTGAGGCTGTTGAGGTTCAGGAGAAGTGCAGAGATTTATCGGAAAAGTATGGCACAACTGTAATTGCGATAAACTGTCTTGAACTAAGTGAGGAAGATATAAAAAATATTCTTACTCAGGTTCTTTACGCTTTTCCCGTAAAAGAAATAAATATTTCGATGCCCTCGTGGATCAATTCTCTTGACAAGGGGCATTGGCTGAAAGAATCGGTATTCGGACAAATCAAGCAGGCGGCTATGGAGGTTACAAATCTTCGTGAAATTTCCGATTGCGCGGAGAAAATAACCTGCTGTGAGCAGGTCACAAGGGGAGAAGTTTCACAGATTGATTTAGGCAGCGGTTCGGCGGTTATTTCCGTTGAGTTAAAGGCAGATTTATTCTTCCGTATTATTGGCGAGGCAACTGGGCTTGAAATCAAGAATGAAAACGACCTTATGCCTCAAATTCTGGAACTTGTGAAAATTAAAGATAAGTTCTCGAAATTTTCCAATGCTCTTGATGAAATGGAGCGTACCGGATATGGAATTGTAATGCCGGATATGTCGGAAATGTCCCTTGACGAGCCGGAAATTATCAAGCAAGGCGGAAAATACGGCATAAGGCTGAAAGCTACCGCTCCTGCAATTCATCTGCTGAAAACAACTGTAAATACAGAGGTTGCGCCTATTGTGGGTTCTGAAAAACAGTCGGAGGAACTGGTTTTGTATATGCTCAACGATTTTGAGGAATCACCTGAAAAAATATGGGAATCCAATATTTTCGGAAAAAGCTTGCATGAGCTTGTAAACGAGGGACTTCATACCAAAATGGCTAAACTGCCTAACGACGCCCGAATGAAACTGAAAGAAACCATTGAACGCATGATTAACGAAGGCTGTTCGGGTTTGATATGCTTTATACTCTAAGCTTGCTTAATGGAGTGAGGACGAAAAATCCTTGCTCCTTTTTTGTTTGAAAATGCAGTTAAATTCTTTGTAAATTTGTTAATTGTGCCTATAAGTTGCTGTTGCAAACTTATTATTATTACAAATAATATTTATAAAATGTAAATTTGGACATAATTTATTGAAAAAATAATTATAAAATGGTATAATAAAATTAGTAAAGTATGTATTAAGGTGGGAGGTGGCTGTATTGTTAGAACTTAAAGGAAAATCTGTTTTAGGTGGAATTGTCAGGGGTAATCTTGTTTTTTTTAATAAGGACAATGTAACTGTTTCAAAATTAAAAGTCGATAATCCGCAAAAGGAGTATGACAGGTATGCAATAGCAAGAGACGAGGCGATTCACCAGCTTCGTGAGCTTTATCAGCAGGCTTTGAATGAAATAGGCGAGGACGGCGCTCAGATTTTTGTTATTCATGAAATGATACTTAAAGATATACAGTTTGAAAAGTCGGTCTGCGATATTATAAAAAATCAGAAATACAATGCGGAATACGCTCTTGCAAAGACTACACGGAATTTTTGTGAAATGATTTCGGATATGGAATCAGATTACATAAGAGAGCGTACTGCGGATTTCAAGGATGTTTCTGAGCGTGTTATGAGGCTTATGCAGAACAGGTCAATCCGAAAGCTGTGCATTGATGAAAATTCGATTATCTGTTCTGACGATTTAATGCCAAGTGAAACGATAATGCTCGATAAATCAAAGGTTGTGGCATTCTGTACAAGTCAGGGTTCATCAAATTCTCATACAGCCATAATTGCGAGAACGATGAATATTCCTGCCATTGTTTCCATGGGGGATATGCTTTGTGAAAAGCTTGACGGAAAATATGCTATTGTTGACGGTTACAGCGGAACTTTGTATATTGAGCCTGATAAGGAAACCTGCCGTATGCTTGATCAGAAAGAGGCTGTCGAGGGACGAAAGCGTGAATTTTTAAGACGATTGCGAGGCAGAAAGAATATTACAAGAGATGGCAGAGAAATAGGTGTTATGGCTAATATCGGCGGTCAGGAGGACGTGGCTTTTGCTATTGAAAACGATGCAGGCGGCATAGGCATGATGCGAAGTGAGTTCCTGTATTTAGGGCTTGACGATTATCCTGACGAGGAAAAACAATTCTATAATTATCGCCGTGTTCTTGAAGATATGAAGGGCAAGCAGGTTGTTATCAGAACCCTTGACATTGGTGCAGATAAAAAGGTTGATTATTTTGGGCTTGATGATGAAATTAATCCTGCATTGGGTTTCAGGTCTGTAAGAATTTGTCTTGAACGCCCCGATATTTTTAAAACTCAGCTGAGAGCGTTATACAGAGCATCGGTTTATGGAAAGCTTTCTATTCTCCTGCCACTGATAATTGACGTGAGCGAGATCAGGGCTGTCAAGGAAATTATCAGCGAGGTCAAGGAGGAGCTTATTGCGGAGAATATTCCTTTCAGCGATGATGTAACCCTTGGAGCGATGATCGAAACTCCTGCGGCTGTGATATTGAGCGATCTTTTGGCGAAAGAGGTTGACTTTTTCAGTATCGGAACAAATGATTTGGAGCAGTATACTCTTGCTATTGACAGGCAAAATCCCAAATATGCGGCATTTTCTCCTGACAATCATCTTGCTGTTTTGCGAATGATAAAAATGGTTGTGGATAATGCTCATGCAAATGGAATTAAGGTCGGAATTTGCGGAGAATTGGGTGCTGACACAAGTTTGACCGAAATTTTTTTGGATATGCACATTGATTATTTGTCCGTTGCACCTGCTAACATACTTCCTGTGAGAAAAACGGTGCGAAGCTTAAATCTAAGCGACAGAAAGCAAATCAGGGATAATTTACGAAGAATGTTACAATACTGATTTACCCCAAATATTTACATTGACATAATTATTTTTGCATGATATAATGTGAAACAAGTGAATAGACAGTTTCTTGCAGTTGCAGTAAGAAACTGTATATTTATTGATGACGAAAAGGGCGAACAATCTGAATGTTCGCCCTTAAATATTATAGCTTAAAATGAACCGGCATACCGTTTCTTGTTTCAATGTGAACGTCGCCTTGAATAAGTGGCAGAAAATAACTTACTGCGTCTAAACTGATATTATTGCATTTTTCA